>NZ_JAPVYS010000003.1:0-208530 GCF_041431945.1 Streptococcus sp. 27098_8_66
AACTACTACAACTCAAGAGCAGACTACAACCACAACGACTCAAGAGCAGACTACAACCACAACGACTCAAGAGCCTACAACTACAACTACTACTACTCAAGAGCAGACTACAACCACAACGACTCAAGAGCCTACAACTACAACTACTACGACTCAAGAGCCTACAACTACAACTACTACAACTCAAGAGCAGACTACCACAACTACTACGACTCAAGAGCAGACTACCACAACTACTACTACTCAAGAGACCACAACTACAACTACTACGACTCAAGAGCAAACTACCATAACGACTCAAGAGCCTACAACTACAACTACTACGACTCAAGAGCAGACTACTACAACCACTACGACTCAAGAGCCTACAACTACAACTACTACGACTCAAGAGCAAACTACCTCAACTACTACGACTCAAGAGCCAACTACCACAACCACTACGACTCAAGAGCCTACAACCACAACCACTACGACTCAAGAGCCTACAACCACAACCACTACGACTCAAGAGCCTACAACCACAACTACTACTACTCAAGAGACCACAACTACAACTACTACGACTCAAGAGCCCACAACTACAACTGATGAGCCTAAGACTACGGTAGCAACTACTGATGAACCTACGACTACTTCTGAAGAGCCTAAGACTACGGTAACAACTACCGATGAACCTAAGACTACCGAAGCGACTACAACACCAGAAGAACCAGAAAACCACAATAGTAGTGAAGAAGATACAACAACTACTACTGTAGAACCTAAGACTACACCCGAAAATCCAAATAAACCTGAACATTCTGGTACTACAACGACACCAAGTGCGCCAGCTTCCAATGGTGAAAACAATGGTGGAGGTCACAAAACACTTCTTCCTAATACAGGTGAAGTTGTTGCATCTGGACTCGTCTTCTCAGGAATTCTTGTCTTAGCAGGTGCTGTTGGAATCAAATGGAAATTGACTCGTCAATAATTTATTAATTAAAAATAGTCAATTTTCTAACGAAATAGATTTTCAATGCATCTTAACAAATAGTTCAACTAACAAAGAGAGAACCTTTTGGCTCTCTCTGATTGATAAAAAGAGGCTGGGACAAAAGTCCTAGCCTCTCAATTATTTTTGGATTGTCGAGCAAGACGCAGTGGTTGAGTGGGCTCTACTACGCTGATTTCATCAGCTTTTACAGCCCTACTCAACTGTGCGGAGGTGGGACGACGAAATCGAATTCTAACGAATTACCGATTTCTGTCCCACTCTCTTTTCTTTGTGTAAGCCCTATAAGGATTTGGCTTACATCGGTTCGTCTACATCTCAAAATATTGGCGAAATGCTTAGCGAATATCCCTTTTTATTTTCGCTAAATCAGGTTTTTGGATGAAATATCAGATGATAACGAAAATAGTTTCGAAAATACAAAAAGACAAACGTCCAAATGTAACGTCTGTCTTCAAGCTTTTTTCTTTGTTTATGGTAAGATGGCAATGGAACGGACAGGTGAACCAGTTGCCTTGTCCCAGTGAGGGAAAGCAATCGAAATCAAGGCACCTACAGCTGGAACTTGATCCAATTGATTCAAGACTTCTACCTGATAAATGTTTTGTTCCAAGAGGTAGTATTCGTTAACCAAGCCATGTTCTGCTGCTGGAATACCCGCATCGGTATCGAAGGTTTCATGACCCACGGCCTTGACATGGCGTTCATGAATCAAGAATTCCAAGGCTTCACGGCTCCATCCTGGACTTTGTTGAACCCCATTTTCATCAAGATTGCGCATAGCATCTTGATCTGGCCAACGTTTTGACCAATCACTGCGGAAGGCAACAAAAGCACCCTCAGCAATTTGTCCATGCTCTGCCTCAAAGTCTAAGATATCTTGTTTGCTCAAGATAAAGTTTGGATTGGCAGCAACTTCTTTAGACTTGTCGATAACATAAAGTGGCAAAAGGAGATCTTTGAGGTCAATCTCATCCAACCAACGACCCCCTTCTACAAAGTGAATCGGTGCATCGATATGCGTTCCGTATTGACCAACCACTGTAAATTTTTGAACATGGAAACCATCTTTTAATGTGAAAAGATCTTCTTGTTGCAAAGCAGGAAGGGCTGGGAAGTGTGGACTTTCCGCATTGATTTGGTGACTCAAGTCTACCCATTTTTTAGCTTGCAATTCTTTATAAATACTTAGTAAATCTGACATGTTTCTTCCTCCTTATTCGCCCCAAACTTCAGCGACAATTTCTTTAATCAAACCGATTTTTTTCCATTGGTCTTCTTCTGTCAAAATGTTTCCTTCTTCTGTCGAAGCAAAGCCACACTGAGTAGATAGGTAAAGATTTTCCAACGGAACATACTGACTCGCTTCTTTAATACGAGCAATCACTTCGTCCTTGTTCTCCAGTTGACCACTCTTAGATGTCAAGAGGCCTAACACCACTCCTTTACCAGGGGTTACTTCTGCAAGTGGTTCAAAACCACCAGCCCGATCGGTATCAAACTCTAGGAAGTAAGCATTGACGACTTCTTCTCCAAGGAGTTCTTTGGCAATCGGAGCATAACCACCTGATGAAGCCCAAGTGGAATGGAAGTTCCCACGACAAACGTGCGTATTGACGGTCAAACCAGCTGGAACATGTTGGTAGACATCGTTGTTAAAGGTCAAGAAGAGATCAGCGAGTTCTCGGCGAACCTCATCTTTTGACTTGCCTTGAGCTGCTCCCCAAGCCGTCAAAAAATTATCATCTACCAAGACACCCCACGTACAGTCATCTACTTGAAGGGTCCGAAGTCCTGCATCATACAAATCTTGAATCACTTGAAGATAGGCTTGCTTGATGTCTTCACGAACAGCCGCAAAATCAGGATAGATGGTATTCAATTGTTCTACATGTTCTGCATCACGGATCAATTCAAAATAGAATTGCGCAGGTGCTGGAATGGTATATTTAGTCTCTACACCATCTACATCCGCCACAAGATCCCGCAAGAACTTGTAATGCTCTACAAATGGATGATTGGCTCCTGTGATTTTTCCAACGACAAGTGCTGAGTCCGCCTTGGTTGTTTCATCATGGAATTGATAGCCTTGAGCAGCTTGGACATGATCAATGCCACCAAAGCCCCAGAAGAAATCCAAATGCCAATAAGCTCGGCGGAATTCTCCATCTGTTACTGACTTCAAACCAGCAGCAATTTCTTTTTCAACGAGGTCACGAATCGCCTGATCTTCTACTTTTGTTAAGTCAGCTTGACTGATTTTTCCAGTTGCGAAATCTTCACGAGCCTGAACCAAAGTGGCTGGACGAAGGAACGAACCAACATGGTCTACGTGATAAGGTGCATGTGTATGTGTCAATATGATTTCCTCTTTCCTATAAGTTTTACATTAATTCATCAATGCAACCATTATAACAGTCCAACACTTGATAAACAAGGGATTGGGATAATCTAATATCTTTGATATCTATATAGTCTTAAACTATAGCAAAAAAGAAGTCCTTGAAGGACCCCTTTTCTTAATTTTTAAATGCATTGAGCATGACTTGGAACTCTTCGTTCGTGAGTGTAATACCTTTTCCCATCTTTGTATGGTCGGGACTCCAGGTCCGGATATCATACTTAGCAGGAGCACCGTTAAAACTCACACGGTTCAATTCTTTGGTCCAACCCTTGTCATTTTCTGACAAGACCAGCAAATGTTCTTCGATTTGGAATGAAAATTCTGCCATTTCACGACTCCTTTCTTGCCTTCTCATCTCTAATATTCGTAAATTATTTACAAAATCATTGAAATTATCTATAATATATTGTATCAAGTTATGGAGAATTTAGCTATGAAAAAATTTCTCGAGATCGTTAAAGACCGAGCAAATGAATTTTTCAATGGAAAAGTCAGTACCCCTGCCCCATTAGAAGATGAGAGAATTATTGAAATCATTCAACAAGCATTGCGAAAAAAACAAGGGGTACATGTTATTTTTTCAAATAAGAGTTTTACAGGCGATATTGTCAAGTATGACCAAGAACGCCGACAACTGATCGTGAAAAATTTCAAGAAGAGTATGTCCACGATTATTCGGATTTCTGAGATCCAGAAAATCAGTTTGGTCCCCAATAATATTCGCATCGCCCAACAAAAAGGAGAGGTTTAACCCTCTCTTTTTTTGTTATACTCGAACAGTTTTACTTGCCCCATCTTTTGAGTAGAGATTGATTAAACCTTCCTGGCAAGAACGAATCATATCTCCTGACTTGACTTCTTGTGGAACCGTGATCGTGAGAAGCTCCATCGGATTTGGTGCGCGATCAATCTTCACTCCATCCTTATCATGCAAGTCTTGGATCTGGCATTCAAAATGACGGAAGCCTGGTCCGTAGAATTCCACTTGATCGCCTTCATTGATGACATTCCGTTGGCGAATCGTCGCTGTCATGGTAGATGGATCAAAGTCCACCACTTCTCCTACAAATTTGTATTGAGGAATTTTACGACGCGCCCCAAACAATTGTTCATTTTCAGTCGGTGTTTGGTAGTAGAATCCAGTTGCTAATTCACGTTGAGCGACTTTCCACAATTCATTGATCAAATCATCCTTGATGGCATAAAAGGCTTCTGGACTTTCCATATAGGCATCACAAGCTGCCTTGTAACAGTTGGCTACTGTTGATACGTAATGGACAGATTTCATCCGACCTTCGATCTTCAAGCTATCAACTCCATTGTCAATCATGTCTGGAATATTTTCGATCATACACATGTCCACGGCTGACATAGAGTATTCTTCTGGGACTTGTCCTTTGATACTCTTGCGTTCTTGGCCAAATGGCATATCGTAGAGATCGTATTTCCAACGACAAGATTGAGAACAACCACCACGATTGGCATCCCGGTCAGACATGTGGTTAGAAAGGGTACAACGTCCGGAATAGGAAATACACATGGCTCCATGAACGAAGGCTTCGATCTCAAGATCGGTACGCTTACGGATCTCTGCCAACTCTTCCATGGATACCTCACGGGCCAAGACGACACGGGTCAAGCCATACTCTTTCCAGAAATGGAAGGTCTCCACGTTGGTTGCAGAAGCTTGCGTAGACAAGTGAATATTGAGTCCAGGTGCATAGGTTGCACAGATTTCAATCAAGGCCGGGTCTGAGACGATCACGGCGTCAAGGCCCATATCTCGTAATTCACGGAACCACTCACCAGCCCCTTGTTCATTTCCCTCATGGGTTACCATGTTCGAAGCCACGTGTACATCTACGCCACGTGCATGAGCATACTCAATTCCTTCACGAAGCTCATCCATGGTGAAGTTTCCGGCACGGCTACGCAAACCATAGGCTTGTCCACCAACGAACACAGCGTCTGCCCCATAATTAACGGCAACTTTTAACTTTTCTAATGTTCCAGCAGGTACCAAAACCTCTGGACGTTTTTTTGTATTTGTCATGTTTTCTCCAATTTACAAGATTGTCGATATGATGAATAGCCTCTTCGTTCCCTGAAAAAGGAAAACTCACAAACGAAGAAGCCCTAGTATTATTTGTTATTTTACACGATCTGATTCATAATCATAGAAACCAGTATCCAAACCACGATTAGCTGGGTGCAATTTGCGGATTTCTTCATCAAACAGATAGGCTTGACCCTGTGTAAATGTTCCTTTTTGAATCAAATCACGGGCCTTGACAAAGTGCTCTGTAATTTTGACAAAGTTTTCACCCGGACAGTAGACACCATCGAGTTTCCAATGATCAAAGCCATGTTCAACCAACTCAGACAATTTGGTCATCATATTCAAGTCATTATTTGAGAAGATATGGGTTCCATGTTTGTCCTCGTAGACCGAATAATGAGAATTGGGATCTCCTGGCTCGGCCAAGAACAGATCCCGATCTTTGGTCACAGACTCTTCTGTCTTGATAAAGTTGTAATAATTCTGAAGTAGCGGTCGTTTCGAATGGTGAATAATGCTAGCACCATAGACCAAGACTTCTGCTGGAATCTGAAGATTCTCAGCCATTACGAATAATTCGGCAGATGGAATCTCACGAGCCAAAACAGCCTCAGAAGCACCTGCTTGTTTTCCCCAGAAGTTGATCTGGCGGCTCGAAGTGACCATGGTTGAGGCATCGTAAATCGTTTTGAATGGATAGCCATCTCGTTTCAAGACATAAAAAACGCCCGCATCTCCGACAGTAATATAATCAGCCTGAATTTCCTTTAGAAAATCTAGGAAAGGCTTGATTGAATCCATCATCGATTGGTGCATCAGTGCATTTACAGCTACTGTCAATTCTTTGCCAGCAGCATGGACCAGTTGGGCAATTCGATTTATTTCGTCATAGCTTAAAGTTTGAGGCAATCGTAATCCGTAATCTTTTTCACCAACATAGATTCGGTCAACCCCTGCATCAATCAGGGCTTTCGCTTGCTCAACACTCTCTGCTGTTGCTGTAATAATAATATTTTTCATAGAACCATTATAACAAAAATTCCGATATTCTAGAAAAATTTATTCATTTTGTAAAATTTGTAACATTTTTGTAACATTTATATACCTGAATTCATGATAGAATAATAGAGTACTGTTAGGAGAGAGAAAATGCCCGTAAGAAATTTAAGACACTATGAAGAAGAATTCGATTATATCGAATTAACCAAACAAACCCAAGAAACCCCTATTCAGGACTATGCTCCTGAAGTTGAACCCGCGCCTCAATTAAGTGAATTGCTATATTTTTTGAATATCGCTATTTTCTGTGTGTTGACGGTTGTATTTAGTTTTATCTTTTTAGCAACAAAAATGAATACCTTCTTTGCGTTTGCTTTAGCGATTGGTTCTAGCTTTGCTAGTATTCAAGGGTTCCGAATTTACTACAATAAACGAAAAAAATAAAAATCAGGTTCACCTGATTTTTTTATTTACTCGAATTTTTTTAATTCCTAAGTTGTCAAATTAAGTTAGACTTTTCATGTAACTCAGAAAAACTTGGTATGGTGTTTGATAATTCAAAGACTTCCTAGAAATTCTATAAGAATAAAAACTTATTATGAGTTAAAGTTATTCAATCATCTATCGAAACTTTCCGCCGTGAGAAAAGTGCCTGAAACAATTATGTTTCAGGCACTCGGGAGTTTTGAAACTTTAGGTTCAAAACTAAGTCATGGAACTTCTTTGAAGTTCGCTGACGTCCGTACTCACTTGAGGAAAGTTTCTAAGATGATTTTGTCTTCAATCTGAAATGAGCTCACTGAGCCTCATTTTTTTTTATGCTTCTTTTGTTTCTTCTTCGGCTGCTTCTTCAGAATCTTTTTCATCCAACTCTAACACGATATCTTCTGATTCTGTTTGTTTGCGAATGGATTGAACCAAGTCATTGCCACTTAGATTTTCTTTTTGAAGTTTATCCTTAAATGAGTGATAGACTTCTTGAGATTTTCCAACCACATCTTGCGTCTTTTCTTTGACTGACTCTAAAACAGTACCTGTCGTAATTTCTCCAGAACCAACTTTTTCTTTGGTTTGTTGGATCACTTCTGCTGCTTGTCTTGAAACATCCTTAGCAGTTTGTTTCACCGATTCATGTACTTCTTGAGGATCTTCTTGATAATCTTTTACGAAGCGCACCACTTTTTTAGTGACTTTCTTTCCTTGCTCAGTTGATAAATAGTAGGCTGCTGAAGCACCTGAAATGACACCAATTAATAAACTAGATAAACGTCCCATATTCTTCCTCGATTCTATTTAAATAATTTTGAAGCCATCTTAATCGCTTTTAATCCGATAGAGGCTTTCACTGTTTTTTCACCAGCTGATACAGCTTTGGAACCTAATTGACGGGCTTGATCATTCAAATCTGAAACAGACTCTGAAAGATCCGCTACGGCTGTAAAGAGTGGGTCAATCGTTGCAACTTTTTGATTCAAATCATCCGTTAAAACATTGACTTTTGCCAATAGATCATTGGTCTGATGCAAGGTGACATTGACATCTGATGTCAAAACTTGGATGGTTTTTTGCGTCTCATCTACAACTTTTCCAATCTTTGAGAGGAAAAAAATCATATAAATGACAAGTGCTACTAAGGCAAGGCCTAAGAGGCCGTAGGCAATTTCAATAAACATATATTACTCCTTTGCTTCTACATAATAAGGGGCTTTTTTGCGACGTTGGTAGATGATGATGGCGAGTCCAACTAGAATCAGGATCATCGACAACCACTGGGAAACACGTAAGCCCGCAAACATCAGGCTATCTGTCCGCATTCCTTCGATGATCATCCGACCAAAACCATACCAGATAAGGTAAAAGGCTGTGATCTCACCTTGTCGCAAAAATTGGGGCTTCCTACGAAGAATCAAGATCAAGAGAAATCCTAACAGATTCCAACTGGATTCATATAAGAACGTTGGCTGACGGTAACTGCCATCTATATACATTTGGTCTCGAATAAAAGAGGGCAGGTAGTTGAGACTTTTAACAGCAGCTCCATAAGCTTCCTGGTTAAAGAAGTTTCCCCAGCGACCAATACTCTGTGCAATCATGACGCTTGGGGCCGCAATATCTAAAAAGTCGATCGGTTCAATCAAGCGTCTGCGAGAGAATAGATAGAGGACAAGGGCACCTGTCAAGAGGCCACCATAAATCGCGATTCCTCCGTTCCAGATGGCAAAAATCTCACCCAGGTGCTGGCTATAATAGCCCCATTCGAAAATAACGTAATAGAGTCTGGCTCCCACAATCGCAAGCGGAAAGGCGATCAAAATGAAATCAATGATGGCATCTGGATCAATTTTTTTACGGGGCGCTTCTTTCATAGAAAGATAAACGGCTAGAATCAAGCCAGAGACAATACAAATTGCGTACCAACGAATACTGATCGGACCTAATTGAAGGGCTACTGGATTCATTCCTTCACCTCATTTTGACTAATCAACTGGGACAAACGTTCTTCAAAGGTTTTGGTGGCATCATAGCCCATTTCTTTAGCCCGAACATTCATAGCTGCCGCTTCGATCACGACCGAAATGTTCCGACCAGTCTTCACAGGGATGCGTATACGAGGTATAGTCACGCCACCGATTTCCAACTCTTCTGCATTATTACCAAGACGATCATAAACTTGATCCTTAGCATAATTTTCCAAGTAAACGGCAATTTGGACTTGTGAAGAATCCTTTACAGCACTGGCACCATAGAGACTCATGACATCGATAATCCCGACACCACGGATCTCTAGTAAGTGGCGTAGAATTTCAGCTGGCTCTCCCCAAAGGGTCATCTCGTCTCTCGCATAGATATCAACTCGGTCATCTGCTACGAGACGGTGACCCCGCTTGACAAGTTCCAGACCTGTCTCGCTTTTTCCGATTCCGCTATCTCCTTGGATCAAGACACCCATCCCATAAATATCCATCAAGACACCGTGTACACTCGTACGTTCTGCTAGCCGACTATCCAAATAGCTAGAAAGCTCTCCAGACAAACGACTGGTTGCAACATTGCTCTTCAAAATGGCTAATTGCTTCTCTTCCGCAGCTCGCAACATTTCTTCTGGAATTTCTAAATTCCGCGCGACAATGATGACAGGTGTCTCTGGCTGGAACATCTTGCGCAGGACCTGATGACGGTTGTGAGAGCTCATCTTCACCAGGTAGGACCATTCTTTCATTCCTACAAGCTGAATCCGCTCAGGTGTGTAATAGTCGAAATAGCCTGTCATTTCAAGACCTGGACGTGAAATGTCCGCAGTCGTAATTTCCTTGCTTAAGAGGCTATCATCCCCATAAACAACCGATAGACGAAGCTTTTCCTGTATATCGCGAACAGTAACTGCCATATCATTCTCCCTTTTCAAATTCTCTTTCTATTATAGCAGATTTTCTCTTCAGACGAGAGCCTGAAGTGTCATTTGAAAGATCCATTTTCAACTCCTTTTTAAGGCAAGCAAAAAGAGGCGAGGACAAAGGTCTCCAACCTCTAGGAAATGATGGGAACATATGAAGAATGCTCTAGCCTTGGCCTTGCAAGAAATCTGTAATCATAGATTTGATTCCGGTAGAGACTGCATAGACCACCGCATTTGAAGGAAATGCGATCAAGCCAAGCATAAAAGCGGAAGGTCCTCCCCCCAACAAGGAGAAAACCAAATACAAAACCGGCAGAAATAAAATCGAAAACCGATAAATTTGTGGCTTTCTAGCCATTTCTGTTGGCAGAAACAAGAGGTAGAAGAGACTATTCCAAATGCCCAGTGGAAAAAGGAGCATTCCGATCAAAACTGTTCCAACTCCTTCCCCAAAAACACGATTTAAAATGAAAAACTGTCCTATAAAACTGAAGAAGAGATATAGAATAAAAGCAAGGGAATAGAACTTCTGCTTCACTCGGATCTCCTTTTAGAAAAATGGACTATCATTCTGATCATGGATGGGTTCAGCCTCTTTTCTTCGACGAGGTCGAGGGCCATAATCAAACATTTCCTGCTCCTCCTCGTCCTTATAAGGTAAGGTCGTATCTAACAGTAAATAGATAATCACACCGATAAAGGCATGAGAAACCGTGAAAAGAATAAACAAGAAGCGTAGGAGAGTTACACTCAGACCAAATTTATCAGCTAAGCCAGCTAGCACACCTGAAACCAGGCGATGTCGTTTTAATTTGTAAAATGATGATGTCATTTGATTTTCCTCTTTCTAGTTAGACCTATTTTAGCAGAGTCGAACTGGAAAGAGATCCGCCTAAAGACCGATTCTTACTCTTGTCTCATTTCAAGAAATTGCAAGCGACTGCGACAGCGACCGCAAGCATATTTCTTCAGATCGATTTTTCGCTTTCTTCTATACTCTTGGCCACAATGGGGACATTGATAGAGATAGATCCGCTTGACTCGCCCAGTTCTATCTGGTAGAGGAGGTGTGAAACGAAGACCGTTCACTTGCTGGAGGAGTTGCTTAAAGGCTAGATCTTTGTGGCGATAGCCTTTACCTTGATCGTAAAGATGGTAATGGCAGAGCTCGTGGCGGACGATTTTGCGAAAGACCTCTAACCCAAAAGCTTGGTATATTTTCGGGTTGAAATCAAGGTGTCGATCCTTGGGAAAGAAACGACCCCCAGTGGTTTGAAGACGTGAATTCCACTCTGCCCGATGACGGAATTCTCTCCCAAAATCTTCTAGGGATACTTGGCGTACATACTCAGTCAGATTCATTCGGAGCTACCAAACTGAGATTGACTTTTTCGCGTTCCACATCAATCTTCTTCACCCAAACGGTTACCAAATCACCTACTGAGACGACCTGGCTTGGATGCTTAATAAACTGCTTACTCATATGGGAGATATGAATCAAGCCATCTTCGTGAATGCCAATATCGACAAAGGCTCCAAAGTCAACCACATTGCGCACAACCCCTTCTAATTTTTGGCCAATATGCAGGTCTTTAATATCCAAGACATCCTGACGGAGCACGGGTGCATCAAAGGAATCCCGCAAATCGCGACCTGGTTTTAGAAGATCCGCAATGATATCTTTCAGGGTTTCTGGTCCCAGATCCAGCTGAGTAGACATCTCCTTTATGTTCACAGCTTTTAATTTTTCCTGAGCTGATGCATCGAGTTCGGTAATTTCAAGAAGCTGAAAAAGTTTTTCAACTTCCTTGTAACTTTCAGGGTGAACGCCGGTATTGTCCAAGATGTTTTTACTTTCAGGGATGCGTAAGAATCCAGCAGCCTGCTCGAAAGCCTTGGCACCGAGGCGAGGGACTTTTTTAATCTGTGCTCGTGAAAGAATCATTCCTTCTTCTTCCCTGTATTTCACAATATTTTCAGAGATGGTTTTATTGAGTCCTGCTACATGCGCTAAGAGAGAGGGACTAGCCGTATTGATATTGACCCCAACTTGGTTGACCACAGTATCTACCACGAAATCCAAGCTTTCTGTCAGTTTTTTCTGATTGACATCGTGCTGGTATTGACCCACACCGATGGATTTGGCATCGATTTTCACCAATTCTGCTAGCGGATCTTGCAAGCGGCGGGCAATGGAGATGGCCGAGCGTTTTTCAACGGTTAGCTCTGGGAACTCATGACGGGCCAACTCACTAGCTGAGTAGACAGAGGCTCCGCTTTCATTGACAATAACATAGCGAACTCCTGGATGGTCATGAAGCACCTCTGCGACAAAGGCCTCACTTTCACGGCTGGCTGTTCCATTTCCAATCGCAATAATTTCTACTCCGAACTCCTTGATCAAGGAAGACAGTTCCTTTTTAGCTTGCTCGATCTGAGCTGGTTTTGCAGGAGCAACTGGATAGATGACATGGGTGGCAAGCATCTTTCCTGTTTCATCGACAACGGCTAGTTTAGCACCAGTCCGAAAGGCTGGGTCAAATCCAAGGACCACGTGCCCTTTTAATGGAGGAATGAGCAATAGATTCCGTAGATTCTCAGAGAACAATTGAATGGCTCCGTCTTCTGCCACCTCCGTCAACTCTGTCCGAATCCGACGTTCAATCGCGGGAACGATTTTTTTCTTAACCGCTTGTTGAATAACCTCATCGACATAGGCATTTTTAGTTTTAAAACGAGCCTCAAAAATACGAATGATCCGATCCAGTTGGTGCTCAAATCCAACTTTGAGAACGCCCAATTTTTCCCCACGATTGAGAGCTAGGGTCCGGTAGCCTTGCATATTCTTGATCTTCTCAGAAAAATCATAGTAGATTTCAAAGGTTCTCTTAGGATCTAAGCTTTCATCCTTCAAGGTTGACGTCATGAGGGAATGTCCATGAATTTCTTGATAGGTGAGGGCCCGTAATTGGGTATCCTCTGAAATAGCTTCTACCAGAATATCCACTGCACCAGCTAAAGCCGCGGTTTCAGTTGGGAAGGCCTCACAGGTAAATTTCTGAGCCTCTGCTTCCAAGTCTGGACTATTTTGCAAAATGAGACGTGCCAAGGGGAAAAGTCCTGCTTCTCGGGCAATCGTCGCCTTGGTCCGACGTTTTTCCTTATATGGAAGATAGAGCTCTTCGACATCCGCTAATTTTTCAGCAGCCTCAATTGCCTGCTTGAGCGCCTCTGTCAGTTTGCCTTGTTCCTCAATCTTAGCAAGGACGGTTTCCTTTCGTTCGGCTAGAGCCGTTAACGATTTGTCCCGGTCAATAATGGCCTTGATCGCAACTTCATCTAAATTTCCCGTCATATCTTTTCGATAGCGGGCAATGAAAGGAATGGTTGAGCCTTCTGCGGTCAGACTCAATACGGTATCGATTTGTTTTAAGCTAACACCCAATTCTTGGGCTATTTTTTCATATTTATCCATAGCTTCTATTATAGCATATTTTACTGCCATCAAGGGGTGAGATCGCCTGTTCTGGTCTCTGTTTCAGGGATTTTTCATAGATAATTTTGACCCTATTGATCTTTCCTTTTATGCTCCATTTCCCCCTTGCTCCTTCCTTTTTGTTATAATGAAAGAAAATAAAAAGGAGGCCCAATAATGGCTATTAAATTCTCAAAAACAGATGATCTTGATAAAATGTTTGAAAATTTTGCGAGTTTTCCGGATGTAGAAAAGAAAGTAGAATTTCCTGAAGAGAGAAAGAAGGCAGAAACTGCTACAACTAAAGAAGCAAAGAAGGCTGAGGAATGACATTCTTTCAACACCTTCCCTCTAGCGTCTTGCAGGCTGGGGCTATTTTTCTCTCGATTATTATCGAAGCCCTACCGTTTGTCCTAATCGGAAGTATCATTTCAGGGATTATTGAGGTCTATATCACCCCCGAGAGGGTCTACCGCTTTCTTCCCAAGAATAAATTTGGGAGGATCTTCTTTGGGACCTTTATCGGCTTTATCTTTCCTTCCTGTGAATGTGGGATTGTTCCCATTATCAATCGCTTTCTAGAAAAGAAAGTTCCAAGTTATACTGCTGTCCCCTTTTTGGTGACAGCACCTGTCATCAATCCCATCGTTCTCTTTGCGACCTACTCAGCCTTTGGGAATTCTGTCAAGATGGCCCTCTACCGAGCCCTTGGTTCCCTACTGGTCGCAACGGTGCTAGGGATCTTTCTTGGTTTTATTCAAACAGATTCGATCCAAAAAGAACATCGTAAGGCTGTACATGAACATGATTTTAGGAACTTGAGCAAAGGTCAGAAGCTCTTCCAAGTCTTGGTGCAAGCCATTGATGAATTCTTTGATACGGGACGTTACCTGGTATTTGGTTGCCTCTTTGCCAGCCTCGTCCAAGTCTATGTCCCAACACGGATCCTCACTTCGATCAGTGCGACACCGGTAATTGCTATTCTCCTTCTCATGGTCTTGTCCTTTCTCCTCTCACTTTGTAGCGAGGCGGACGCCTTTGTTGGATCCTCTCTTCTGACGAGTTTTGGAGTAGCGCCTGTTCTTGCCTTTTTGGTGATTGGGCCTATGCTTGATGTCAAAAATCTCCTCATGATGAAAAATTATCTCAAGACCCGTTTCATCTGGCAATTTATCGGTATTGTGAGTGGAGTTGTGCTCCTTTATGCTTGGTTTGTGGGGGTAGTGCTATGATTCGTTTTTTGATATTAGCTGGCTATTTTGAGCTTACCATGTACCTGCAATTATCTGGTAAGCTCAATCAATACATCAACTTACACTATTCTTACTTGGCTTATATTTCCATGTTCTTGTCCTTTGTTTTAGCTCTTGTACAGCTGATCATCTGGGTCAAACAGATGAAGATCCACAGTCATCTCTCTGGCTTCTGGGCAAAAGTGGCGAGTATCTTCTTGCTCTGTATTCCTTTGTTTGTCGGGCTATTTTTCCCTACAGTGACACTGGATTCCCAAACAGTCTCTGCCAAAGGCTACCACTTCCCGGTTGCGGCCGGTTCTTCCAAGGAAATCCAGCAGGACGAAGGGACAACAACCCAGTATCTCAAACCAGATACTAGTAGCTATTTTACCAGATCTGCCTATGAGTCAGAAATGAAGCAGGCGGCAAAGAAATATGTTGATAAAAAAGTGATCCAGGTGACCACTGAGAATTACATGGAAGTCATGGAAGTGATTTATGATTATCCTGACCAATTTGCAGGAAAGACGATCGAGTTGACCGGCTTCGTATACAATGACCCCAATAACAAGGACAGCCAATTTCTCTTTCGTTTTGGGATCATCCACTGTATCGCAGATTCCGGAGTCTACGGTCTCTTAACGACTGGTGCTCCGCAGCATTTCGAAAACAATACCTGGATCCATGCGAAAGGAACCTTGTCTATTGAATACCACAAGCAGCTCAAGCAAAGCTTGCCTGTCCTCCACATTACGGATTGTCAAACCATTACACAACCAGATAATCCTTATGTCTACCGCGTATTCTGATGGAGTCACCAAGTTTCTTCGGTAATCGATCCAAACAGCTTATAGCAATTGAAGCTAGAATCCACATTGGTTCTAGCTTTTACTATGCTTTCCTCTCAAATCCTCTAATCCAAGCGGAAAATATTCGGAACAACGATTCCATCAAAGAAATCTTGTAGATTTTATGGTAAAATATGGTTAATAAAATAGGAAATAGGTACTTAAATGTCTTCAAAAGTTATTGTAACCATTTTCGGGGCTAGTGGAGATTTAGCCAAGCGCAAACTCTACCCATCCCTTTTTAGACTCTATAAATCAGGAAATCTATCTGAAAACTTTGCGGTTATCGGAACAGCCCGCAGACCATGGAGCAAGGAATACTTTGAATCAGTCGTGGTAGAATCCATCACAGATCTGGCAGATAGCCCTCAACAAGCTCAAGAATTCGCTAGCCATTTCTACTACCAAAGCCACGATGTCAATGATACCGAACATTATATCGCCCTGCGTGAATTGCAAAATAGCTTGGATGAAAAATACCAAACGGAACACAACAAGGTCTTCTTCTTGTCCATGGCTCCTCAATTTTTTGGAACCATTGCCAAACACCTTAAATCAGAAGGCATTGTGGATGGACAAGGCTTTGAGCGCTTGATCGTTGAAAAACCTTTCGGTACAGACCTGGAAACAGCTAGTCAGCTCAACAAGGAATTGGAAGAAACCTTTGATGAAGAACAAATCTTCCGGATCGACCATTATCTTGGAAAAGAAATGATCCAAAATATCTTTGCCATTCGTTTTGGAAATCTTATTTTTGATAATCTTTGGAACCGAGATTTTATTGACAATATCCAAATTACCTTTGCTGAACGCTTGGGGGTTGAAGAACGCGGTGGCTACTATGATCACTCAGGGGCCCTTCGGGACATGGTGCAAAATCATACCCTTCAGCTTTTGTCATTGCTTGCCATGGATAAACCAGCTACCTTTACTAAGGATGCGATTCGGGCAGAAAAGGTTAAAGTTTTTGAGCAATTGCACAATCCAACAGATGACGAATTAAAGAAATTCTTTATTCGTGGTCAATACCATTCAGGTACGATCGAAGGGAAAAAAGATATCTCTTATCGCAGTGAGCCAAATGTCGACCCTGAATCTACTACGGAGACCTATGCTTCTGGTGCGTTCTTTGTTGATAGTGAGCGCTTCCGCGGTGTGCCTTTCTTCTTCCGTACCGGAAAACGCTTGACCCAAAAAGGAACCATGGTCAATGTGGTCTTCAAGCAAACCGATTCCATCTTTGGACATAGTTTGCAACCAAATGTCTTGACCATTTATATCCAACCAAACGAAGGTTTCTCATTGAGCATCAACGGAAAAGAGGTCGGAGAAAAATTCAGTATCGCACCGATTTCCTTTGACTACGAAACAGATGCGACCGCAACTGGGGCTTCACCAGAGCCTTATGAAAAATTAATTTTCGACGTTTTAAACAATGACTCAACCAATTACAGCCACTGGCACGAAGTCCGTGCTTCATGGCAATTGATTGACCGGATTGAAAAACTATGGGCCGAAAATGGAGCACCGCTCTATGAATACAAGTCAGGATCCATGGGACCAACTGCATCCGATGATCTCCTTGCAGACTACGGAACCGAGTGGGTTTGGAAACCTGAACCTAAGAATTAAGGAAGGCCACCTTCGGGTGGTTTTTTTGATAGCGCAAGGAAACAAAAAGACAAATTGTTCTTCCAACAATTTGTCTTTTTCTATTTGACTCTTAAATCAAGCCTTCCAAGAGACCTCTAATGAAGTTTTCTGAGTGGAATGGTCCGATATCATCAATCTTTTCTCCGAATCCAATCAACTTCACTGGAATGTCCAACTCTTCACGGATCGCAAGGACGACCCCACCTCGAGCTGTTCCATCGATCTTGGTCAATACAATTCCTGTCACAGGTGTAATTTTTGAAAATTCTTTTGCTTGCACCAAGGCATTTTGACCGGTTGATGCATCAAGGGCCAGTAAGGTTTCATGCGGTGCATCAGGTACCACACGCTTGATAATCCGGCCGATTTTTTCAAGCTCTGCCATGAGGTTGTCCTTGTTTTGCAGACGACCAGCTGTATCAATCATCAGAACATCGATGTTTTCAGCGATCGCGCGTTCCATTCCATCAAAGACGACGCTAGCAGGATCTGATTTTTCAGGACCTGTTACAACTGGAACATCTACGCGGCGTCCCCATTCTGCCAGTTGAGCCACTGCTCCTGCACGGAAAGTATCTGCTGCAACCAACATGACTTTCTTGCCTTCTTGTTTGTAGCGGTGGGCTAACTTCCCGATAGAGGTTGTTTTACCAACTCCATTGACCCCAACAAAGAGCATGACCGTGAGACCATCTTGAAAACGAATGGCTTCATTAAATTGGCCATCCTTTTCATACAAGTCCACTAATTTTTCGATGATCACGCGCTTGAGAGCATCTGGTTTTTTGGCATTTTCCAAACGGGCTTCATAACGCAACTCTTCGGTTAAATTAGAGGCCACTTGAACCCCAACGTCACTCATGATCAAGAGTTCTTCCAATTCTTCAAAGAATTCTTCATCAACTGAACGGAAATTAGCAAAGAAGGCATTGAGACGTGCTCCAAATCCAGTCCGTGTCTTTTTCAAGCTACGATCGTATTTTTCCTGAATGGTTTCTTGCTCTGACTCAACCTCGTCTGGAATTGGCTCTTCTGCCTCTTCAACAGTTCTTTCTTCAACTGCTGATGCAGCTTCTCCTTGAGGAAGTCTAGACTCGGCTTCTGCCACTTCTGAAGTTTCCTCCACTTGAGCAATCGCTTCTGATACTTCAGGTTCTGAAACCTCATCCTGAGCTTCTACTAGTTCTGGAGACTCCTCTTCTGTCGTGCTCCCTTCTACTAGCTCAGCTTCAGATGATGGAAAGGCAATTGGTGACTCTTCTTCCATTTCTGAACCATTAGCCCCATCTGCTTCCTCACCATTTTCAGTTTCTTCCGCTTCCATTTTCACTTCTTCAAGAGGCTTAGTCTCCTCCGTGTCATCAGCTAGTGGTGAAACTTCTTCAGGACTTGCTTCTGTTTGAGCAGGTTCAAAGACCACTGGAGACTCCTCTACTGGTACTTGGTCTTCATTAGTCTCTGATGTCACTTTTTCTTCTACAAGAGGTTCCTCTGCCGGCTCTTCTTGAGCGACGGTTAAAACAGGTTGATGAGTGGCTGCAATTCGCGCTTTAAGCTCTTGGTAGTAAGCCTCCATATCAGCGATTTTTTGCTCTTCCTTGTCATTTAAGGTAGCCGCCGGCTCCTCTTTGACAGTTTCTTCAACCTTCGTACTGTCCGTCACTTCTTCAGAAGACGGAAGTACTTTTTCAGTTTCTTCTTTTTTTCCAAATAAACGATCAAATAATCCCATTTATTCACTCTCCTTTAGCACATAATTTTCAATTGCCCATGCGACGGCATCCTGGTCATTGGTCACAGGGGCCACAAGCGCTGCAACTTCCTTCACTGCTGGAATCGCATTGCCCATGGCAACCCCCAGTCCAGCCCACTGGATCATAGACAGGTCATTGGCTTCATCTCCACAGGCCATGACTTGATCTGCCTTAAGACCCAAAATAGCTGCCAGTGCCTCTAAACCTGTCGCCTTGTGAACATTTTTAGGACACCATTCCAGCAACATTTCCCGAGATTTAAAAATTTCATAGTCTTGAAATAACTCTGGCTTGATCTGCTTGATCGCTACATCTAAAAAGTCTTGATCGACAGCTGTCACACACTTGTTGTAGGAAATCGTGGATGGTAGGTCTTTTAAATCTGTCTCAATAAAGTTCAGGTAGGGATTGTAAAGGGAATAGAGAGACTTTCGATCTGCATGAATCTCATAAACCGTTCCCTCACTGATAGCATCCAGCGGAAGGCCTAGACGGGCGGTTTCATCATGAATGATTGCGACATCTTCTGGTGCCAAGACAACTTTTGAGAGGATTTCTCCATTATTTCGCTGCACTAGACCACCGTTGAAGGTAATCGTATACTCTTCTTTGAGGCCTGCTGTTCCCAATTCTTCCAAAAGAAAATCCATGGCTTTCAAGGGGCGACCTGTGGTTAGAACCACCTTGACACCTTGAGCCTGTGCAGCAGCGAGGGCTGCTCTATTGCGAGGGGAGATCTTTTTTTCTGAATTGAGAAGGGTCCCATCTAAATCCAGCGCAATCAAGGAAATCTGACTCATACAATTTCCTCCATGTAGCGGAGGACAGAACCCGTCGCATGGTGGCCGATGACTTTTTCAGCAATCGCTAAGATTTCAGGACGTGCATTTTCTGGCGCTACAGGATGGCCCACGACTTGCATCATATGGAGGTCATTTAGGTTATCTCCAAAAGCCATCACCTGATCCATCGAGATCCCTAGTTTATCCGCTAAGGCGGTAATGGCCACTCCCTTATCGACATAATCGAGGACAATATCAATCGATTCAAAACCTGTCGTCATCGCTTTGACACCGGGGATATTCTCAGTGACCCATTGTTCACCTTCAAGTACAAGATCTGCATCAAAGTTGGTGGTCAATTTGAAAATTTCATCCTGAATATCCACTAGGCTTTTCACTTTTTGAATATTTTCATTGTAGTTTTGACTCAAGGCCAGATAGTCGGGATCTACTGTTTCTAAGACATAGCTTCCTTTTTTCCCAGTCAAAAGCAGTTTATTAGGGTCTGCATAAGGGGAGGATTTCAAAGCTTCAAAAACACCCAAATAAAAGTCTTTGGACATGGTCGCTTCGTAGAGATCTTCTCCATGAAATTCTACCACACTACCATTTTCAGCAATGAAAATCATCTGGTCCTCAAATCCTTTAAAGAGGGATTTGAGAGAAAGAAGGGCACGGCCACTTGCAGCAGCAAAATAGATGCCTTTTTCTTTGCAGCTTGCTAATACCTTGCGTAAAAGGTCTTGATCGTACTGATGTTGGTCATTTAAAAAGGTTCCATCCATATCCGTAGCGATCAATTTAATATCATTATTCTTCATTTTCTAAGTCTTTCAATTTTACTGAGACGATTTTAGAAACCCCAGATTCTTGCATGGTCACACCATAGATGGAATCTGCAGCTGACATGGTTCCCTTCCGGTGCGTCACGACAATAAATTGGCTTTCCTTATCAAAGCGGTTCAAATAATCCCCAAAGCGTTTGACATTAGCCTCATCTAGGGCAGCCTCTACCTCATCCAGAATGACAAATGGAATAGTCTTGACACGAATAATCGAGAACAAGAGAGCCAAGGCAGACAAGGCCTTTTCTCCACCACTCATGAGGTTTAAGGATTGGATCTTTTTACCAGGTGGATGCACAGAAATCTCAACACCAGCTGTCAGAAGATCTGGCTCTGTCAGAATCAAATCAGCAGAACCCCCACCAAACATTTGACGGAAAGTGACTTTAAAGGATTCACGAATGGCTTCAAAAGTCGATTTAAAGCGTTCCTTGACTTCGTCATTCATGTCGTTGATGGTAGACAGAAGCATGTTTTTCGCAGCCAAGACATCCTCACGCTGGCTTGAAAGGAAATCAAAGCGCCCCTTCACCTCGTCATACTGCTCGATCGCATCCACATTGACTGGACCAAGTGCCTTAATATCTTTTTCGATGCTCTTGAGCTGGTTTTCAGCTGCCGCAAGATTTTCAACAGGTTGAGCCTGCTCTTTGGCTTGGTCAAAGCTTTGCATGAATTCATCAGTAATTTGCGTTAAGAGCTTGTTTAAACGATCCGCATGCTTTTCACGTGTCGCTTCAGCCTTGGCTTGTTGACGAATCCACTCTTCGTTTTTCTTACGAGCTTGTTCCATCTGTTCTGCAACATCTTCGGTCTGGCCTTCCAAATCATCCAGCTCAAAGCGTTTCCGAATGACTCCTTGTTCCAAGTCCATTTTCTTGGCTTGGGCCTGTGCCAATTGATTGGCTAGCTGCTCCACATCCACTGTCTGAACTTGAGCCTCGCCTTGTTCAATCAGCAATTGCAACTGATGCTCTTCTACTTCCAACTGGGAGATCGTTTCTTCCAAGCGACGAGCATCTGTTTGCTCATAGCTTTGTTGGCTCTTACATTCCGTCTGTTGAAGTCGCAGGTCTGCCAATTGCTCTTGCAGGTTTTGTACCTTTTGTTGCAAGACATCTTTGTCCGACTTCATGTTTTCAATATCGCGGTTCAAGTTTTCTTTTTGAAGCTCAATTTCTGCCAATTGCTCAGTAAGGGACTCCAGCTCTTCTTGGAGAGACTGGGTTGCATCTGTTGCCAATTCTGACTTCAAAGCTTCTAAGAGTTCCTGAATTTCTTTCAGTTGCTCTTGACTTTGTTGGTAAGCCAATTGGGCCCGCTGTTGCTCCAGACGCGCTTGTTCACCCTGATTTTGAATAGAGGCCAGGTATTCTTGCGCCTGCCTGAGCAGATTGTCCTTGGTCTCGACCTCCTGCTCTGCTTCTCTCAAACGAGCATCCAGAGCTTGCATTTCCTGCTTCAAACTATCCAATTCTGGTTTGACAAAGACCGTATTTTGGGAACGATTGGCACCACCGGCATACGATCCTCCGGTCCGCAATTCGGTCCCATCCAAGGTCACCATCCGAACTTGATAGTTGACTTTACGAGCCGCCTCACGCGCATGCTCCGTCGTGTCAAAGATGGCCGTTACTCCAAGCAGGTTTTGGAAAATCTGTTCAAAACGATGCTCATAGGTCACTAAGTCACTCGCAATTCCTAGAAATCCTGCACTTGCTTGAATCAATTCCAGATTCCGAGGGGATAGTTGACGGGCTTTGATCGTCGTGAGCGGAAGGAAGGTTGCCCGTCCCAAGCGATTGCGTTTCAAGAAATCGATCGCTCGAGTTGCAGCCTTTTCATCCTCGACAATGATCTGTTGGCTGCTAGCTCCCAGAGCAATTTCAAGCGCCGTCTGGTAGTCTTTTGAGAAACTCAAATTCTCACTAACAGCCCCACAGATGCCTCCTAACCGTTCTGCTTCTTGTAAGACACTCTTGACGCCTGCATAGAAGTTACTATGGTTCTTCTGAATGGCTTCCAAACTATTGATCCGCGCCCGCTTATTCTTGCTCTCATCCATCAAGTCAAACATGGCCGTTTGAGCCTCTTGGTAGGCAGCTTTGGCTTGCTCCACTTTTACCAATTGATTTTGGTATTCTGCTAATAGGCCTTTGACCGTCGCTTGTGCCTGATCCAACTCCTCTAATTGTCGGACTTCTTTTTCCTTGGCAGTTTCAAAGTTTGTTTGTGCCTTGGTCAAATCCTCTTGACGATGGCTAGATTCTTGCAGGAGTGCCTGGATCCGACTCTCAATCGCTGTCCGCTCATTCGATTTTTCAGCCTCCGTCTGCAAGAGCGCGACATACTGCTCGCGTAGATGCTCAATGACTTGTTCCGGATCTTCTTCGTAGTTGGCTAATTCTTTTTCCAACTCTTCTTGTAGCTGACGGTTCTCTGTCAGTCTTTGTTGAAGCACAGCTAGCGTCTCTTGTTTTTGAGCCAGCTCTTGTTTCGCTTCTTCCAGACGGGCCAAAACAGCATCCAACCGCTCAAGATTTTCCCTGCGACTATGGGCTGCTTGACTCGATTGCAACTTAGCTACTTCAATTTGCTTTTCTAAATCACTGATCAAACGAGTGACCTCAAGCAAGCTCGCCTGGTCCTCAGCTAAGCTCTCATCCAACTGATGACGGGCTTTCTTGATGCGTACATTCTCTTCTTCTAAGACCTGACGACGTTGGTAATAAGAGGCCAACTGTTCTTGAATAGCTTTTTCTTCTTGATCAGCCTTTTCGTAGAGCTCTTTTGTCAGATCGACTTGAGCGACCAAAACATCCAGCAAGAGAACCTGCCGTTCTTGGTCTAATTCCAAGAAACGGCGAGCGACCGTTGCTTGCTTTTCAAGAGGTTGGATCTGTCCTTCTAATTCATAGAGGATGTCTTCCAGACGGTCCAAATTCTCCTGGGTCTGATTAAGCTTAGTCTCCGTTTCCTTGCGCCGCGTCTTAAATTTCAAGACACCAGCAGCTTCTTCAAAGATAGCCCGGCGTTCTTCCGGTTTGGAGTTAAAGATCTCCTCTACCCGACCTTGGGAGATAATGGAGAAGGAATCACGTCCCAATCCCGTATCCATGAACAAATCATGAACATCTCTGAGACGTACTTTCTTGCCGTCGATCTTGTACTCGCTGTCTCCTGAACGATAAATATGCCGTTCGACACGAATTTCTTTACCTGCCTGTTGGATAAAACCATCCTGGTTATCTAAGACAACTGTGACACAGGCATAATTCAGCGGTTTTCGCGATTCTGTCCCTGCAAAAATGACATCGGGCATCTTGCCCCCACGTAGACTCTTGACACTGGATTCCCCTAGGGCCCAGCGCAAGCTCTCCGTGATATTTGATTTTCCAGATCCATTAGGCCCTACAACGGCAGTGACCCCTTTGTCAAATACGACTTTTGTCTTATCCGCAAAAGATTTAAAGCCTTGGATTTCAATCTCTTTTAGATACATGGGCCATCATACCTCGTTTCAACTGCATTGCGGGCTGCTTCCTGCTCCGCTAACTTCTTGGAACGACCATGACCACATCCCATCGTTTGACCGTTCACGAACACTTCTACTTCAAACTCTTTCGCATGTGCAGGACCGGACTCGCTAACCACTTGGTATTGGATCTCCACATCTCCGTGAACCTGTAACAGTTCTTGCAGGCGGGTCTTGTAGTCAATGACCTGAGAAAATTGACCCGTTTCAACCTTTGGAATCATGACCTGATAGATGAAGCGTTTGACTGCTTCCACTCCTTGATCCAGTAAAAGAGCACCTAAAAAAGCTTCAAATAAGTCTCCAAGAATCGTATCACGGTCCCGACCACCAGATTTTTCTTCGCCCTTGCCCAGTTTGATGAAATGGTCAAATTGGCAATCCCGAGAAAAGCCAGCCAAACTCTCTTCACGGACAATCATAGAACGGAATTTGGACAAATCTCCCTCCGGTCTGTTGGGGTGTTCCTTATACAAATATTCGGAAATAACTAATTGAAGAACAGCGTCTCCTAAAAATTCCAAACGTTCGTTATGTGAAATTTTTAAGAGGCGGTGCTCATTGGCATAAGAGGTGTGCGTAAAAGCGGTATCTAATAAACTGCTATCTGAAAAAACGATCTGAAACCGTTCCGATAACAGGGCTTGTAATTTCTCCATGGAAAGCCTACTTTCTAATAAATTTATACTCTTAAGTATACCAAAAAAGAAGCACGAACGCACTTCTTTTCCTAGTTCTAGGGCCTGATTTCTCCATTTTTAATCAGGATCTTCGTCTGTTGGATTTTCAGGCTTATTAGGGATCACTTTTAAGAGATAAAAGGTGATAAAAATCGTCAAAGCACTTAAAGCAAGCTTCACCCAAATAATCGGAGCCAGATAGATCGAAATCCCCATCAGAATGTAGATCTGAAGAAGGATCCATTTCTTCCGTTCTTTGGCAATCGATTTGGTCTCTCGGTAATCCGCTACATAGGTCTGATAAAGCTTGGTTTGGTAAAGCCAAGTTTCAAAGCGTTTGGAACTTTTGGCAAAGCAAGCCATAGATAAGAGTAAAAAGGGGGTTGTCGGTAAAATAGGCAAAGGAATTCCAATAATTCCTAGTCCCAATGATATAAAACCAACCGTAAGATAAACAAGGCGCATTTTCTTCTCCTTTGTATGATTCCTTTTTGTTATCATTCCACAAGCATCATATCGGATAGTTGAAGGATATTCTTGTTGATTTTTCAATATTTTAATAATCTTTCTGGTCTTAATTTCCTGATGAAAATGCATCACACAAGCAAAAGCCAGTAGATAGATCATCAGACACAAAAAATCAGTTTCTCTAATAAAAGTAACCAAGAAAAAAATCCCTAAAAAAGCAAAAAGAATCTTCATAATAAAAATCGCAAGCACCTTTGCTCTGAGTGTTTTGCGCTCTTTTTCCTTCAGAACAACTGTTTTCCAACCAGTTCTCGGATCTTTTTTTCTCGTCTTCGCTATCATCAGTATTCCGAAAACTACCAGAGTTCCAATCATTGCAATACTGATATTAATCGTATACGGTAACGTCCCAAAGGCTGAATTTAAAACACTTGCAATTCCTTTTAAAAAAAGACTGTAAGTGGAGCAGCAACCATTATCCAATTGGAAGTATTTTTTTGATCATTATATTGAAATACTTCGTTTTCTTCATCAAAATAAATCTATTTCGAATCCAAATAACCGATATATGTTTTCACAGTTAACATTTCTCCGTCAATTTATTCTTGAGATAAAGTACTTCTATCATACACGAATTTTGGCTAAAGAGCAAATTCATTACTAGATGTAGATTTCCTCAAATAGGCATATAAAAAACCACCCGCAGGTGGTTTTCCATCTTATATCTTCGTCAAAGGGGTTGCGGTATCTGGCGAGGTATCTAGTACCTCAAAATCATGGCCAACAGCTAGATCTGCTCGAGCCAGTTGATTCTCCATGGTCATATGAGCCAATTCTTTAATATTGTTCTCTTTTGACAAATGCCCCAGATAAATCTTCTTGGTGCGATTTCCCAAGGTTCGGATCATGGCATCGGCACCATCTTCGTTAGAAAGGTGGCCTAGGTCTGACAAGATCCGCTGCTTCAAGCGCCAAGCATAAGAACCTGCTCGAAGGATCTCTACATCATGGTTGGACTCAATCAGATAGCCATCAGCATCCGCGACGATGCCTGCCAAGCGATCACTCACATAGCCCGTATCCGTCAGCATGACGAAGCTCTTGCCATCCTTCATAAAGCGATAGAATTGAGGGGCTGCAGCATCGTGACTGACCCCAAAACTTTCGATATCGATATCGCCAAATGTCTTGGTCTTCCCCATTTCAAAGATGTGCTTTTGAGCATCATCGACCTTGCCTAGATACTTGGTGCCTTCCATAGCCTTCCAAGTTGCTTCATTAGCATATAGATCCATGCCGTATTTCCGCGCTAAAACACCCACACCATGGATATGGTCTGAGTGTTCGTGCGTAATCAAAATGGCATCTAAGTCTTCTGGTTTGCGATCAATTTCAGCCAATAGTCCCGTAATCTTTTTCCCTGATAACCCTGCATCAATAAGCAGTTTTTTCTTTGGCGTCTCAAGGTAGAAAGAATTCCCACTAGAACCTGAAGCTAAAATACTGTACTTAAATCCCTCTTCTGTCATTGACTCCTTATTCTTCCTCTTCTGTATCCCAGTCGTCTTTAATAGCGTCTTTGTCGTACGGCAAGACAATGGTAAAGGTAGATCCCTTGCCATATTCACTCTTGGCCCAAATAAATCCTTTGTGTTGCTTAATGATCTCCTTAGCAATGGCTAGGCCTAGACCAGTCCCTCCTTGGGCCCGGCTACGCGCCTTATCCACTCGGTAAAAGCGATCAAAAATGCGAGGCAAGTCTTTCTTGGGAATTCCCAAGCCCTCATCTGAGATAGAGATAATCAACTGGGCATCTGTTGTTCTCATCCCTACCTTGATCTTTCCACCATCAGGTGAGTACTTGATGGCATTGTTCAAGATATTGTCGATCACCTGGGTCATTTTATCCGTATCAATTTCAACCCAGATCGGTGTGATCGGGTATTCCCGGATCAGTTCATACTTCTTTGTATCTTCTTGCGATTGACTCTTGATCTTATCAAACCGGTTTAAAATAAAGGTGATAAAGGCCGTAAAGTTGGTCAACTCGATGTCCAACTGACTGGTTTCATTATCAATTCGTGACAAGCTCAATAGATCTGTGACCATACGCATCATGCGGTTGGTTTCATTGAGTGAAACCTTGACAAAATCTGGTGCTACTGGCTCTGACAAAGCACCATCGTCTAGGGCTTCCAGATAGGATTTCACACTGGTCAAAGGAGTCCGTAATTCATGACTCACATTGGAAACAAAGAGGCGACGCTCCCGCTCTTCCTTGTCCTGCTCCGTCGTATCATGCAAGACAGCTACTAGACCAGAGATGAAACCTGACTCGCGACGAATCAAGGCAAAGCGCACACGAAGACTTAAGTATTCCCCATTTTCATCCTGGGAATCGATGGTCAACTCCGGTACTTCTGTAATCAAGCTGCGCAGATCATACTCGTCTCCAAGCGAAAGCAAATCCAGAATACTGGTATTGAGCACCTCATCTGGATTGACATTCAATTGCTTGGCGGCCATTTCATTGACCATGATGATCTGACCACGTCTGTTGGTCGCAAGCACCCCGTCTGTCATGTAAGAAAGGATACTGGTCAAACGCTTGGTTTCTTGTTCCAAGTTTTCATGCGTCAGGCGAATAACCTCCGACAGATCATTGATACTATTGGTCATATCTGTCAGCTCTGGACTTCCTTGCATATCGACCACTTCAGAATAGTCCCCTGCAATCAGATCTTTAATTTTGGCGTTTAATTGTCTGAGTTTGATATTGTCCCTACGGTTTTCTAGGAGAAGCAAGGCAACCACAATGATAAACCCAAGCGTAATCAGAACAAAGACAAAGTTCGACGACATGACAAATTGTTTTAGTTGATCAATCATTGTTTCTCATATAATATCCGACACCACGGCGGGTCAAAATATATTCTGGACGTCCCGGTGTGTCCTCGATTTTTTCACGCAAACGACGAACCGTCACGTCCACTGTCCGAACATCACCAAAGTAATCATAGCCCCACACCGTCTCAAGAAGATGTTCACGGGTCATCACTTGACCGACATGGGTCGCAAGGTGATAGAGCAACTCAAACTCGCGATGAGTCAAGTCCAATTCTTTGTTGCCTTTTCGAACCAAGAAAGCGTCTGGAAGAATGTGAAGATCGCCAATGACAATTTCTGTATCGGCATCTTTTTCAAACTGAGGATCAGCCGCAAACTCCGAACGACGCAACAAGGCTTTCACACGCGCTTGTAATTCCCGATTAGAGAAAGGTTTGGTCACATAGTCATCCGCCCCGATTTCAAGCCCGATGACCTTATCAAATTCCGTATCCTTAGCAGATAGGACAATGATCGGCACATTGCTGGTCTTACGAATCGTCCGCGCCACTTCCAAGCCATCAATCTCTGGCAACATCAAATCTAGAATAATAACATCTGGGTTTTCAGCTGAAAAGACTTCTAAAGCTTCCCGCCCATCAAAGGCCGTTAAAACTTCATATCCCTCTTTTGCCATGTTAAATTTGATAATATCTGAAATTGGTTTTTCATCATCAACTACTAATATTCTTTTCATCTTACATACCTGTTTCTAATGCAACTTTTCCTTATCAATCTCTATCTTCTTATTATATCAAACTTATGAAGAAATGTGGAGTCTCAATTGCTGGACTTTCCAGGAAGAAAAAGCAAAAAGACTGAGATCGTTACATCTCAATCTTTTTATTTTTTCATTATTTCTCAACACGTGATTTGTTGGAGATATCAGCTAGGATTGCTGCTACATACTCATCATGTTTAAACATTAAAACGGTATCTACTTTCAGAGGAGATATCGTTTTTCTTCTTCGGATAAGGATACAAAAATTTCTGCCTTCACTATCTTTTAAATCAATTGATTTCTTCAGAGAAAGACTGTAAAATTTTTGATATAATGTCAAGGATGGACTGATGGATATTTAAAAGATAATGTTCAAAAGAATCACAGGTAAGAATTAAAAACATGTCAGTTTGGACAGAAGTCTCTCTACCATCATCCATGCAGAAACAAGATTATATGAAATAAAAGGAGTAACCAATGTCCGGAAACTATTCAACACGTGAATTCCGCGAGAAACTATATGATGACCTTCATGTTCGATTAAGAGATACAGTGATTTTGATGTGTTCGATTTTTATTGCCTCTATAGGTCTAAATATGAATTCAACAGCTGTCATTATTGGAGCCATGCTGATTTCCCCTCTTATGACACCGATTATTGGACTGGGGTTTGGTTTAGCTATTTTTGATACGCGTTTAATCAAGCAATCTCTAGGGGTTTTATTTACTCAAGTATTGGTCAGTTTGCTTGTCTCGACTCTATATTTCTGGATTTCTCCCTTATCTTATGCAAGTAGCGAATTGATTGCACGAACCTCTCCAACCATTTGGGATGTTCTCATTGCTATTGCGGGTGGGATAGCAGGTGTCATTGGTTCAAGAAAAAAAGAAGCAAACAATATCGTGCCAGGAGTAGCTATTGCAACAGCTCTGATGCCACCTATCTGCACTGCAGGCTATGGTTTAGCTAATGGAAATGTACGATTTTTATTTGGGGCTCTCTATCTTTTCTTGATCAACTGTGTCTTTATCATGCTAATCAATATTGTTGGAACAAGAATTATGATGAGACAATCTCCCTTAAGTTCATTTAAAGAGCTAAACATGAAAATGAGAATTGGGTTGATCTCCTTGATTGTATTATTGGTTCTTCCAGCCAGCTATTCAGCAGTCACTCTGACGATGGATCAAGCACGAAAAGAAGGGATCAAACAGTTTGTAGGAAAAGAGTTTGCCAATCATACGATCATTAATCAAGTCTACAAGTCAAGTAGCAATGAATTGGTCTTGACAGTTGTTGGAGATCCGATTTCAGAAGAAGAATTAGAAACCATTCGCCAAAAACAAGACTCTTACGGTATTCAATCTGTTCAATTGAAAGTCAATCAAGTCCATAATTCGACAAAATTAGATAGTGAGACGACCAAGGAATTTTACGAAAACATTGACAAGTATATCGATCAAAAACTCTCTGAAAAAGATTCACAAAACGATCTCGTAAAAGAAAATGAAGCAGACAAGGATTGAGGATAGTCAACTTATCTAACTCATGGAAGCAAATCTTGGGAGGATATCCTATATCCAAAAGTTCATGGATAGAAAGGATTGTTGATGAGGATACTATTTGTGGTGGTTTGACCGATCACTACTAGCTCAGCTTAATCAAAATGTAAAAAAGCAACAACTATTTCAGTTGTTGCTTTTTAGGTGGCTGAGATTTTGTTCTAGGTTAAATGGTTTATTTCTCAACACGAGATTTATTGGCAATATCTGTAAGAATTAATTCTACAAATGCATCCACTGACATGGTTTCTGTTTCTTTTTGGCCATAACGACGCACGTTTACAGCCTTGTCTTCCATTTCCTTGTCCCCAACAATCAATTGGTAAGGAATTTTTTGAGTTTGTGAAGCACGGATCTTGAACTGCATTTTTTCATTGCGTTCATCCACATCTGCACGAACACCACGGTCACGAAGTTTCTTAGCCACTTCCCAAGCATAGTCCACGTGTTTTTCGTTCGATACTGGGATAAGGGTTACTTGGTGAGGAGCAAGCCAGGTTGGGAAAGCTCCCTTGTAGTTTTCAATCAAGATCGCAGTAAAGCGTTCCATCGTTGAGATAACCCCACGGTGGATCATAACTGGACGGTGTTCTTCTCCATCTGCTCCAATGTAATGAAGATCAAAGCGTTCTGGAAGCAAGAAGTCCAATTGGATGGTAGAAAGGGTTTCTTCTTTACCAAGAGCTGTTTTCACTTGGATATCCAATTTTGGTCCGTAGAAGGCTGCTTCCCCTTCAGCTTCATAGTACTCAACACCCATATCATCAACAGCGGCTTTCAACATGCGTTGAGCATTTTCCCACATTTCATCGTTGTCAAAGTATTTGTGTTTGTCTTCAGGATCACGGTAAGACAAGCGGAAACGGTAATCTGTCAAGTTAAAGTCTTCATACACATCGATGATCAATTGAAGGATCTTCTTGAATTCTTCCTCGATTTGTTCTGGAGCTACAAAGGTATGACCATCATTCAGAGACATTTCACGCACACGTTGAAGACCAGTCAAAGCACCAGATTTTTCATAACGGTGCATCATACCGATTTCAGCGATACGGATTGGCAATTCACGGTAAGAGTGCACATGGTGTTTGTAGACTTCAATGTGGTGAGGGCAGTTCATTGGACGAAGAACAAACTCTTCTCCATCCCCCATATCCATTGGTGGGAACATGTCTTCGCGGTAGTGATCCCAGTGACCTGAAGTTTTATAAAGTTCTACAGAAGCAATTGGTGGAGTGTAGACGTGTTGGTAGCCTGCTGCTACTTCTTTATCAACGATGTAGCGTTCCAACTCACGACGGATGGTCGCACCATTTGGCAACCAGAATGGAAGACCTTGACCAACTTCTTGAGAAATCATGAAGAGATCCAATTCTTTACCAAGCTTACGGTGGTCACGTTCTTTAGCTTCTTCACGCATTTGGAGATAGTTCTTCAAGTCTTTCTTGTCAAACCAAGCAGTACCATAGATCCGTTGCATCATCGCGTTGTCGCTATTTCCACGCCAGTAAGCACCTGCTACATTGAGAAGGTGGAAGATTTGGATGCGACCAGTTGATGGGACGTGTGGCCCACGGCAAAGGTCAACGTATTCACCTTGACGATAGATGGTCAAACCACCTTCGTCATCTGAGTGTTCTTCAATCAATTCCAATTTGTATGGATCATTTTTGAAGATTTCACGCGCTTGGTCTTTAGTCACTTCTTCACGGATTGATGGGAAGTTTTCCTTCACGATTTTCTTCATTTCTTCTTCGATACGAGGAAGGTCTTCGTTAGAGATTTGACCCGCTTGGTTATCTGTATCGTAGTAGAAACCATCTTCGATCGCTGGACCAACACCCAAGTGAATATCTGGGAAGAGGCGACGAGCTGCTTGTGCAAACAAGTGTGCCGCTGAGTGACGCAAGATTGGAAGAGCATCTTCGTGATCAGGTGTCACGATTTCAATGCTTCCATCTTCAGTAATGGCACGAGTTGTGTCAATCAATTTGCCGTTGAATTTACCAGCAAGGGCTTTTTTAGCCAAAGAATTGCTGATAGATTGAGCAATTTCAAAAGTAGTAACGCCAGATTCGAATTCACGAACAGCGCCATCTGGGAAAGTAATCTTAATCATGATTTTCTCCTTATAAAGTTTTTAGTAGCTAAATGGGTGGGAGGTGTCTTTGAACATTGGAATCGTCACTCCTTTTGATTTCCTCATTAAAAAATCAAAAAAGCGACCTCCTCGAAAGGACGTCGCAACGTGGTTCCACCTTCATTTATGTTCCTCAAAAAAGAGGGACACCTCTGATTGGCTCTAACGTAGCCACCGTTTTATGTTTGCATAAAAGAATCACGAGTAGTCCCAAACCTATCCTCTACGCGATTTCCAGCCCCACGCGCTCTCTATCAGATTTCCTAGATTTGATATGTCTCTGTCAGTTATTATAGCACGATTGAAAAATTTTGCAAGAAAAAGTTTCATTTTCAATCAAAGAAATGTGTGATTTTACGGATTTTCTTCACTTGTTTGACCGAAGCCTTCATCATTTTCACAGATCCATTGACCGGAAGAGCAATCACCTTGGTCGGGATTTTCACAATGGTCTTAGACATCCGCTTGACCCGACTTTGTTCAGGATTCAAATCATTTGAGAAGTCTTTAGAGATGATTTTATCCAGGTAAAATTCGTAGACCCGACGGCCAAAGGTTGCTGCAGAAATATCATCGATCTTTTCCGCCCACTTGGTTTCATCAATTGCAGGCATCTCGTCAATCGCTTCAAGAATTGCTTGGGCCAGATCGCTCTCCTCATAAAAGAGCTTTCCAAACATAGGGTCATCAATCACATGTTCGAGATAAGGATTGCCATGAGCAATAATCGGGGTACCACTAGCAATACTCTCTAAATAGGTCAAACCTTGCGTCTCACTCGTTGAAGCTGAAATAAAGAAGTCAGCCGCCTTATAGTAGAGAGCTGTTTCATTGGGTGGGATCATCCCTGTAAAGACAACCGCATCTGAAATCCCCAGTTTCGCTGCCTGTTTTTTCAAATCATCCAAATAAGGACCATCTCCAGCGACAATCAACTTAACTTTTTGATTGACCTTTAAGACGTCTGGAAGGGCCGCAATAACAGCCTGAATATTCTTTTCATAAGAAACCCGCGAAAGGCTCAATAGAAGCGTTTCATCTTCTGCTACTTCATATTTTTCACGAAGAGCTGCTGTCTCTGTCGGAGTAATTTCCGGTCGGTCAAACTTGGCCAAATCAATCCCTGTCGGAATAATGCGTTTTTCTGCCTTAACCTTGTACTTTTGGAGCAAGTCATAGACGATCTCGCTTGGACAGATCACTCCGTCCAAATCATTCATATAGCTTCTCACAATGTATTTGACCATACTTGGGCGAATGACCATGCCTCTCGCAATATAGCGGACATAATCCTCATACTGGGTATGGTAGGTATGAATGACAGGAATCCTCAACTCACGTCCAATCCATACTCCTAAAAGTCCCAGTGAAAACTCAGTCTGGGTATGGATAATATCCAGCTGGTATTGCTTGGCAATGGCAAGCGCCTTTGAGAAGCCACGATAAGCGACCCGACGGTCCTTAAAGGCGAAGAAAGGCACACTTGGAATTCGAATAATCTGCCAATCTTCATAGCGGTTGACATCTTTATCCGTTGTCGTAAAGATAAAGACCGTGTGACCCAATTTTTCTAATTCTGTTTTGAGCGTCCTAATACTGGTCGCCACTCCCGAAACTTGCGGGAAATAGGTATCTGTAAATAACCCTACACGCATCTTACATCTCCAAAACTGTTTGATAGGCTTCGACCAATTGATGTGCCACTAAGTCGATCGAACGACTTTCAGCGACCTTGTAGCCCGCCTCTCGCTTGTCTACTTGTCCGTTCAAGACCTTATTCAAGGAATCCACAAATTCGTCTACATTGTGGCACAATTCAGATGACGTCTCGTCAATCCAGCCATTGTATACTGGAATATCCCGCAAGACCGTGTGCTGATGACTGGCCAAGGCTTCCAAAACAACGATTCCTTCTGTTTCTTCATAAGATGGGAAGAAGAAAGCGTCTGAACCCGTCATTGCCCCTTGGAAGACCGCTCCCTTGAAGTAGCCAGGGAATTCCACATTACTCGGATGATCCTTTTCCACGATACGACGAATCTTACGCGGAATGATCCATTTGTTGATAGAACCTAGCCAAATAAAGCGCACATCCGGCATGCGACGGGCCACTTCTACGAAATCTTCAATCCCTTTGCGTTTAAAATAAAGCCCTGCACAGATGACAACCTTTTGACCTTCTTGGATATTAAAATGCTTGCGAAAGACTTCTTCTTTTTTCGGATCCTTCTTGTATTTTTCCAAATCAATCCCATTGGAGACCGCGATAATCGGTGTAGTCACCCCATAAGACTGAATCAGGTGTTTGGAATACTCAGATGGCGTGATCACATAGTCTGCCTTTTGGTACATGTGAGCCAAATACTTCCCAAACAAGGGCGCAAAAAAGTTAGACCCGATAAAGGAATTTTCAAAATCCTCACGGGTTGAATGGCCATGCATGATGACTTTCTTTCCACGACGCTTTGCTGCATGGAGCAAAAGGAAACTCCGTGGGCCATAGGTATTGATATGCACCACATCATAATCTCCTAAAATATCTGTCGTATACGGAATCCCAGCCAAATCAAGCGCATGCATTTGATGCTGCAAGGCTCGACCAATTCCTGATTTTTGTAATACGGATTTTCCTTCTAAATACAGTAAAACTTTCATACCTTCTATTATACCGAAATAAAGAGTGCCCAGCAAGTCTCTACCTGTTTGCAGTATAAAAAAGAGGCTAGAACAGTTCTGTTCTAGCCTCTCAGACTAGTAGACACGTCTTCCCAAGTCGAGACTCTAGTCTACTAATCCTTATTTTTTGGTCGTTCCACGTTGGTTGATCGTATGAGACAACAGTACTTCGCGTTCTTCCAACTCTTCTTTGTGCATGATCTTGGTCAACATGCGCATACTGATCGCACCAAGGTCATACAAAGGTTGGCCAATCGTTGATAGATTTGGACGCGTATAACGAGTTACTTGTGAATCATCACTGGTGATAATTTCAAAGTCTTCTGGTACCTTGATCCCCTTATCAGACAAGCCGTTCAAGAGACCTGCAGCCAATTCATCCCCTGTTACAAAGGCAGCTGTTGCTTTGGATGCAATGATGCGTTCTGCCAAGTTATACCCTTCATCGTAACGGTACTTGGATTCAAACACAAGTCCTTCGCTATAGCTCAATTTTTTCGCTTTCAAGGCTTCTTTGTAGCCTGTCAAACGAATTTTTCCATTGATATCATCCACCAATGGGCCGCTTACAAAAGCAATTTTCTTGTTGTGTTTTGCCAACTGTGTAACAGCATCAACGGTCGCTTGCTTGTAGTCAATATTGACACTTGGTAATTGGTGTTCAACATCCACTGTCCCAGCAAGGACAACTGGCGTCCGAGAGCGTGAAAATTCTGAGCGAATCTTTTCTGTCAAATGATAGCCCATGAAAATGATCCCATCCACTTGTTTTGAAAAGAGGTTGTTCACCACTGAAACTTCTTTGTCATCGTCTTCATCGCTATTTGCAAGAACAATATTGTACTTGTACATTTCAGCAATGTCATCGATCCCCTTAGCCAATGTAGAGAAATAACTATTCGTGATGTTTGGAATCACGACACCTACTGTTGTTGTTTTCTTACTAGCAAGACCACGCGCAACAGCATTTGGACGGTAATCCAAGCGTTCGATCACTTCTAATACTTTTTTACGTGTATTTTCTTTAACGTTCTTATTTCCATTCACTACACGACTAACGGTTGCCATTGAAACCCCTGCTTCACGGGCGACATCATAAATCGTTACTGTATCGTCTGTATTCATAAGATTTCCTTTCATTATTGAAAATTTCGTTTTCACTCTCTAATTAATCCTATTTTATCATGGATTGTAAACACTTTCAAGTATTTTGGTAAAATTTTGTAAACTCTTGCTTTTTTGGGGAAAATTTGACAAAATAGATCCATAGAAAGAAGGTAGCATTATGTCTAAATTAGATCAAATCGTCGATTTTCTTGAAACTGAAAAAACAGATGTCGCTGTTGTATCCGATCCTGTCACCATCAATTACTTGACTGGTTTTTACAGTGATCCCCACGAACGTCAACTCTTCTTGTTCGTTTACACTGACCATGAACCACTTCTCTTCGTTCCTGCACTTGAAGTGGAACGGGCGACTGCAGTTGTCGATTTCCAAGTGGTTGGCTATGTGGATTCTGAAAATCCATGGGAAAAGATTAAAGGGGCTATCGCAAAACCAGATGCTAAAACCGTTGCACTTGAATATGATAACTTGATCCTTACCAAATACAATGGCTTGCGTACTGTCTTTGAAAAAGCAACATTTACCAACTTGACACCACGGATTAACCGGATGCGCTTGATCAAATCTGCTGATGAGATCCAAAAAATGTTGGTGGCTGGTCAATATGCAGATAAGGCTGTCAATATGGGATTCGACGCCATCTCACTGGATAAAACAGAAACTGATATCGTAGCAGAAATCGACTTTGGTATCAAACGATTGGGTTATGAAATGAGCTTTGAAACCATGGTCTTGACTGGAAATAATGCAGCTAACCCACACGGAATTCCAGGAAGCAACAAAGTCGAAAATGATGCTCTCTTGCTCTTTGACCTTGGCTGTATGGTCAATGGTTATGCGTCAGATATGACTCGTACTGTTGCGGTTGGGAAACCAGATGATTTCAAAAAAGAAATCTACCACTTGACTTTAGAAGCTCAACAAGCAGCCATTGACATGATCAAACCAGGTGTAACAGCTCACGACGTCGATCGTGCTGCACGCAGCGTCATCGAAAAAGCTGGCTATGGTGAATACTTCAACCACCGCCTCGGACACGGGATCGGAATGGATGTGCATGAATTCCCTTCTATTATGGAAGGAAATGACATGGTTATCGAAGAAGGAATGTGCTTCTCAGTCGAACCAGGAATCTATATCCCAGGTAAAGTCGGTGTCCGTATCGAAGACTGTGGCTATGTGACAAAAAATGGCTTTGGACTCTTTACAGAAACTAGCAAAGATTTGCTATATTTTGATTAAGATAGAAAAGGAGATTGTTTTATGATTGTTTGGCGTGGTAAAGGCTTGCTCGTTGTACTTGCTTTATTTATTGGAGGAGCTGTCTCCAACCTTGCTATTTATGTCCTTCATTTTAATGTCGCTAATCGAGTTCATGGCTTTCTGATGGGGATCATGTTTAGCCTATTTACAGCAGCCACAAATTATTTATTAACAAAAAGATTTGTTTCAGATGAAGTTCGTTATCTTATTGATGAAGAGACAGGGCAACGAATCGCTTACCGTGATTCTTCTTCTTTCATGTTTATTCCCAATCGCTATTGGACCTGGATCTTCTTAGGTTTATCCCTCATTCCATTATTAGTGTCCTTCATCAATTAATAAAAAAATTTCAGTATCTAAGGTACTGAAATTTTTTATTTTAACGTATCTATCAATGAATCAGCAAGTTCCTATCGGTAACTTTCTCTCTTGCTTACCAGAGATTGATAGCTTCTGTTTATTGGACTAAGAGGCTACTTCCATCTTCATTTTAGCTTCTTTCACTACTTGCTCTAGACTTATTTGTGCCATTTCTTTTTCCATGGCCAGCTGAATCTCTTCCAGCTTCCCATCTAGAACGTCATGGATGCTATTTCCAATTGGACAAGCAGGATTTGGATGTTCATGGAAGCCAAATAATTGACCTGTCGAACCTAAGCATTCTACCGCTTGATAGATATCCAGCAGGCTGATCTCATCGGCTGCTTTTGCGAGCTCAGCTCCGCCTGTCCCACGCGCTACATGGATTAATCCGGATTTCTTCAACTGAGACAAGGTCTTTCGAATAATAACAGGGTTCACGCCGACACTTCCTGCCAAAAAATCACTGGTTACTTTTGTTTTTTCTCCTTGTAGAGCAATCATGATCAAGACATGAGTCCCAATGGTAAAGCGACTCGAAATTTGCATAACTTCACTCCTTTCTACCCGTTTTGAAGGTAGAGTCTATTGAACAACCGTCAAGAGACGACTTTCGTTATTCCTATTATACTCTTTTTAGTTGTAATGTCAACAGTTACACTATTGAAAGAAGTCCTCTAGCCAAGCATCGATTTCTCGATCATGACCTTCTCTCTGCTCAATTTCATGAAGGAGCTCATGATTGTGGGTATGATGAATGCCATTGACCAAACTTTCATAATACACTTGGTAATAAGGAAGATGGAGGTCTTTTGCAAGTTGCAGTTCTTTTTGGACATCATAGTCCACCCGTCTAAAATCTACATCTTTTAACCCCATTTGATCAAATTCAAGAATAGCATACATGGCCCGAAGGTCCTTGCGAAGATTCTTTTCTAAAAAGAAAGGTTGACCGATCGAGCCAGGATTGATAATCAGTTCTCCTCCTGTCCCATAGCGGAAAAACTGCTGGTGAATGTGTCCGTAGACTGCAATATCACAAGACGGGTTTGTCACCAAACGATCAAAATCCTTCTGCTCACCAATATGGATCAATTCGCGACCCCAATTCTTATCAGGTAAGTGGTGGGTAATGCCGATCTTTAAACCTGCGATTTCTCTATGGACTTGCATGGGCATTTTCTGCATGTCTTCAATTTCCTGGGGCGTGATTTCTTCCAGAATATATTGACACTGGCGCATGAGGTAGCGATGACTGGATCTAGTCTCATCCAACATCCCCCTCATAGCCCGCCAAAGACTATCTTCCCAGTTTCCAAGGACTTTGACCGTAATAGGTAACTCCTCTAACAGCTCCAAGAGGGCCCGTCTCCCTGTTCCAGGCATCAAACTATCTCCTAAGAGCCAATATTCATCCATCTTGGCTTTTCGACTATCCTCTAGGACAGCTTCCAATGCTGTCGTATTTCCATGAATATCTGAAAGTAAAGCAATTTTAGTCATGATCTTCTCCTTCTCTCCATTATAACAAAGAGAAGAAAAACTTCCACCCAAAGGTGAAAGTTTTATGAACATTCCATGCTGCTAGAAATGAAAAATAAGGCTAGAGGGCCTGTCGCTATCAGCTACAGGCTTTGTATCTTAGTGAATTGCGCCAGGATGAGAGAGGATCGATACTATCCTCCCGAAGAGTTAGTAATTCGTGTAGGCAAGCCACCATAGTGCTTGCCGTTACACGAATTGAACACGCCCTAAATGCTGGGTGAAAAACGCAAACTGTAATAGTACTAACTTCAAAGGCACAGTAGCTGATTGGATTTTTCTCTCGCTTTAAGAGCTCGGAAAAATCCTAATCAGCCTTGTGGGGGCAGGACAACGAAGCATTCTATACAACAGTGCTTCTGTCCTGCTCCCTATTTTCCTTTGAGTTGCTTAACGGCTTTGTATCTTAATCTACTGATTTGAGGGCTTCGAGCATATCTACTTTTCGGAGATAATGGTCAACATAAATTCCTAACAGGACCAAAAGAAGGATCAGTCCTCCTACAGGGAAGAGGAAAACACCAAGTCCTACTTTGGGGTAAAAGAGAATGGCATCTGGTGCAATCATGGCAATAAGAAATTGATGAAGATAATAGCCACCCACTAACCCCATGAGGATCCCTATGATAGACAATAAGATGGTTTCGCGGTAAATATAGAGTGTCACTTCCTTATTATGGAATCCCAAGACCTTGATGGTCGATAATTCACGGATCCGTTCTGCCACATTGATATTGGTTAAATTATACAAGATCACGATAGCTAACAAAACCGATACAACTACTAGAATCATCATGGTGGTGTCCAAGGATTTGGCAACTGAGTTAAAGAGGGAAATCATCGAAGCATTTTGACTGACTGCCTTCACAGCTGCAAGAGCCATCATGTCCCGACTAACTGCTTGCACTTGTTGTGTGGATGAATTTCGCAGCTGTACCAAATAGCTGTTTTCTGAAGTCCGCTCTCCGTAGATTTTTTGGTAACTTGCCTGATCCATATAGATAAAATGGCCGATATAATTTTCAGTGATTCCTGCCACCTTAAAAGAGTGACCATCTAGGGTCAGTCGATCCCCAACTGTAACCTGGGCTAGTTGTGCTAGTTTGCTACTGATGATAACCCCTTTCTTTAGAGACAAAGATTCCCCTTGCTTGAAAGAACGCAGGCTGACAAAGGGAGAAAAATCTGCACAATCCGTAACCAACATCGTAACGGTCTGCTTGTCGTGTCCATTTTTTAAAGAAGCTTCAATGACCTTACTATAGATAGCTCGATAATCCTTGATGTCTGATTTTGCCAGACGATTGGTTAGTTCTTTGCTTTCTTGGTAGGAGGCATTCGTTTTTTTGGCTACAATCAACTCATAAGATAGGATCTCTTGAAATTGGCGTTTGGAAACACTTCCTACAGAAGATTGAATCCCTAGCCCTGCAAAGAGAAGAGCAACAGAACCCGCCACTCCAAAAATGGTCATCAGCATCCTTTGTTTGTAACGAAAGAGATTGCGAGCAGTAACCTTGTGCGTGAAATTCAGACGCTTCCAAATAAAATGGACACGCTCCAGAAAAATTTTCGAACCGGATACTGGTGGTTTGGGCAGTAATAAAAGATTGGCTTCTTCTTTTAATTCCTTACGAGCAACCCAGTAAGCTGGAAGCACACTCGCGACGAAAGACAGTCCAAGAGCAATCAGAGTAATATCCCTATAAAAATACTCTCTGCTCTCTCCTATAACCATCCCTTGCGTAATAATGTTGGAGATGATTCCCGATAGGAAATAATGCCCCAACAAGCTTCCTAGAAGGGTTCCAATCGTACCAGCAAAGAATCCATAGAGGACAAATTTGAGAATGATGTCCTTGGTTCGATAGCCCAACGCCTTAAAAACGCCTGCATTGGTCCGCTCTTCATCGACAAAGCGCGTCATCGTGGTGAAGGTCACCATGGCTGCTACCAGATAAAGAACGACCGGAAAAATATTTCCGATAGCAGAGATACTGCTACTAGCATTGCTATACATCAGGTAACCTTGTCCGCCTGGCATGGTCTTGCGATCATAAACATGATAAGTTGGAATTTCCAGCTGATCTCGCTCGGTTTTGGCTTTTTTTAGCTCCTCCTCTTTTTTTGCAAGTTCCTTTTCACCTGCAGTCCAGTCCTTCTTTTTCTGATCCAGTTGTTCTTTAGCTTGATGGATTTTTTCTTGACTGGCTACTCGCTCTTTAGCTGGCAGAAATGGAGCTAGTTTACTGAGCTGCGTCTCCTGCAAGTCTAATTGCTTTTGAGCCTGATCGATCTGATTCTTGGCTGACTGTAATGTTTCCTTGGCACGACTGAGTTCTTTCTGGCCTTTTTGGATCTGCCCATCCGCCTCCTTCTTGAGTCTTTGATAGCGAGCCTTTCCATTGTCTTTCAGAAGTTTTTCTAACTCTTCTTGGTGAGCTTCGAGCCGTTTTTGGTAGGCTTGCGAAAAAGAATCCAAAGATCTCAGATCATCAAACTGGATCCGCGCCATCACAGGGAGTTTAGTCGTAAAGACCTCTTTTGAAACCAGAGCATAGGCATCCAGATTCCCACTGCCACTCATGGCAGTGCCTAAATTCTTTTGAGACCACATCTCAGAGGATTGAACAAAGCCAACAATGGTGAATTGCTTTTGCTTTAAACTAGACCTAGTTCCCGCCTTTTCTTCAAGTGTGAGGGTATCCCCTAATCGATAACGATCCTCCCAAAAACTCGCTAGGGCCAATTCCCCTTCTTTTTGAGGCAGACGCCCCTTGGTCACACGAAAAGAAGAGAGACTCTTTGGGGGAGAAAAAAGTCGGATTGCCTTTCCTGTTCCTTTCAACGTCAGATCCAGCAGTGAACCAAATTCGACACGCGTCCCTTTGAGTCCTAAAAGCTCCTCTTGGTCTACCTGGTCTAATCCCAAGTCCCCCATGACAGCAAGATCTAGCATCTTTTGTTGCTGAATAAACTGGTTAGCCGTTCGATGCATATTTGGAGTAGTCACCTTTAAGCCTACCAAGGCCAAGCTTCCCAACAACATCAAGGTTAAGATGGAGAGAAAACGTCCTTTTGAATGTGTAAAAGAACCAAACAGATCCTTCCAATAGACTTTTCGTTTCATGCTAGCACCTCTTCTAATACTCTAGTGTAGCAATATCTTGAGGAAGCTCATTGATTTCTACCGACTTGACCTTGGCATCATGCATGCGAATCACACGGTCTGCAATCGGGGCTAAAGCAGCATTATGGGTTACGATGATGACCGTCGCTCCCTTTTTACGAGACATGGCCTGTAAAATCCCCAATACTTGCTTACCTGTCTGGTAGTCTAAGGCTCCTGTAGGCTCATCGCAAAGGAGAATTTTAGGGTTTTTCGCCACTGCCCGAGCAATCGCCACCCGTTGTTGCTCTCCACCTGACAATTGGGCAGGAAAATTATCAAGACGATTGCCAAGTCCTACTTCTCTTAAAACGGCTTCCAGATCCAAGGCATCAGAGACGATTTCTGAAGCCAATTCGACATTTTCCTTGGCTGTCAGATTGGCTACTAAATTATAAAATTGAAAGACAAAGCCAACGTCATCTCGTCGATAATCCGTTCGTTGATGGGAATTGAGCTTAGAAATATCCACCCCATCAATCAGGACCTGTCCTTCGTCATTCGTGTCCATCCCTCCTAAGATATTGAGAACTGTTGATTTTCCAGCTCCTGACGCCCCTAAAATAATGACCAATTCGCCTTTTTCAATCTCAAAAGAAACATCCTGATTAGCGAGAATCTCCGTTTCTCCACTAGTGTATCGCTTGTAACAGTGCTGCATTTCGATGTAGGCCATTTTTTCTCTCCTCCCTCCTATTTCCTATCTATATTATAGTCCTTTTCGTATAGATTACAAAGAAATCGAGGCAGTAGAAAACAAGGTAATCCCAAATCATGAACTATTATAAATTTAATGCTATAATTAGAGACAAATTTGATTTATTCTTAGAAAGAAGGCTCATCATGAGTTTACAACAGTTTGAAAGGAAATCACTTCAAGAAATCAACCAATCTATTGACGTACCAAAAGGCATCCCTTTTTGGAAGACCCTCCTGCTCTTTTCAGGACCAGGAAGTCTAGTAGCTGTCGGCTATATGGATCCGGGAAACTGGATTACTAGTGTCGTCGGAGGGGCCCAATACCGTTACCTCCTCTTATCAGTGGTTCTTCTCTCCTCTTTAATCGCCATGCAGTTGCAACAAATGGCTGGTAAACTAGGGATTGTCCATCGTAAGGATCTGGCCCAAACAACTGCCCATCATTTACCCAAATGGCTTCGCTATACTCTTTGGATTGTGATCGAGCTTGCCTTGATGGCGACAGATTTAGCAGAAGTCATCGGATCAGGGATTGCCCTCCACCTTCTTTTTGGCTGGCCCTTGCTTTTTTCTATCCTGATCACTATCTTTGATGTCTTTCTATTACTGGGGCTCATGCACCTAGGATTTCGAAAGATCGAGGCCATCGTATCAACTTTGATCCTCACGATCCTTGCAATTTTTGGCTATCTGGTTTTCCTATCGAAACCAGATATCGGAGGAATCTTCGCTGGCTTCCTCCCTCAAAAAGAGGTGCTGGGAATTGGACTTCCAAAAGGAAATGAAGCCTTAACCTTGGCGCTTGGGATCATCGGTGCAACCGTAATGCCTCACAACCTCTATCTCCACTCTTCCATTTCGCAAACACGAAAAGTCGATTACAAGGATCCAGCAGATATCAAACGGGCAGTGCGCTTTATGACCTGGGATTCAAATATTGAATTGAGTTTGGCTTTCGTCGTCAACTCCCTCCTCTTGATTCTTGGAGCAGCCCTCTTCTTTGGTCACGGAGATAAGATCGGTGCTTTCTCTAGCATGTACAACGCCCTCAAGGATAATCACATTGCCGGTGCTATCGCCAGTCCCTTCTTGTCCACCCTCTTTGCTATCGCTTTGTTAGCCAGTGGTCAAAATTCAACCATTACTGGGACCCTAACCGGTCAAATCGTTATGGAAGGTTTCTTGAGATTCCGCCTGCCACAATGGGTCGTTCGTCTCATGACTCGGATCATTGCCCTTCTTCCTGTCATCGTCGTTGCGATCTTATTTGGAGATCAGGAACATGTCCTTGACGACCTTCTGGTTTATTCTCAAGTCTTCCTATCAGCGGCTCTTCCATTCTCCATCTTCCCTCTGGTTTATTTCACCTCCAACAAGGAAATCATGGGAGAACATGTCAATGCGAAATGGAATACTTTCTTAGGCTATCTCGTTGCGATTGTCTTAACCATCTTAAATTTCAATTTGATCGTGACAACTTTTATCAAATAAAGTAACCAGCACTTCAACGGTGCTGGTTTTTGGTTTATTACACTCCCTTTTCCATCTTGCTCCTCCATTTCCTAAAAATTTCCTGACCATTTTTTTAGGAGGGAATTATTTTAAATCACTAATTGTTGTGAGGTTTTCACAAAATCTTGTCAGTGCCCGTCATTCATAAACTTGTAAAATTTTTGTACACTTTCCGTCATCTGTACAAAAATGAGAATTGTTGTCTAATTTATTCTTTTGGAGTATAATGCTAATTGTTAGTGCCGTAAAATTATTTAACAGATAAATTATTTTAACGTCAAATAAAAATAAACAGATTGATACAACTACAGAAAGGAACATATGGTACGCCAAAGACAAACAACAACCAAGTCAGACTTACGAAATGCGCTCTCAAAACTCCTCTTGCAACAACCTTTTGAAAGCATCACTATTCGACAATTAACCGAAACCGCTGGAATTAACCGCGGGACCTTCTACTTGCACTATGTCGATAAATACGACATGTTTGAGCAAATGAAATTGGACATGATGCAAGAATTAGATAGCCTCTTCGTTGAAGGAAGCCCTGTCAAGGTGAACTTTCTCAATGTCTTGACTGCTATTAAAGAGAATTATGATTTTATTTATGCATTGTCACAATCCTGTTGCTCGGACTTCCGTAAATTGGTAAGAAGTTTTACCCTACATGCACTGGACGATACTCCCCACGCTAAAGAACACATCATTTCGGACTTTCAAGTTCCATACAAGTATGGTCTAGAAATTTTCATCGCTACAATCGAATCTGTAATTGTTACCTGGTTAGAATCGGGTGCAAAAGAGGACCCCATTGAAATTGGAACGATCATTCTCAGTGTCTGCGACTTTGCTAGCTGGAACTAAATCCCCCAACCTTTTCCTACCCTTCTGGAGAATGTTTTTCTTTTGGCAAATGAAAAAAGATCTGATCACCTTGTTCAACTTGTTTGTAAGAAAGCAAAAAGGCAGGATCCTAACATCCTGCTTTTAGAATGTAGACAAACTACTTTAAAGTAAAATAAGTTAAGCGATTTTGCAAAAAAAAAAATAAAAATGAATTCCAATTTTTAAATCGATTCAAGAAAATACCGAAACTTTCCGCTGTGAGAAAAGTGCCTGAAACAATAACGTTTCAGGCACTCGGGAGTTTTGAGACCCTAGGCTCAAAACTAAGTCTTGGAACTTCGAAGAAGTTCGCTGACGTCCGTACTCACCTAAGGAAAGTTTTTTATATGACTTTGTCTTCAATCTGAAGGCAGGATCCTAACATCCTGCTTTTTCTTTATTTTTTCTTTGCCAACATGGTTGCAAATCGAAGTTGAATTCGATTTCCATTCTCATCTCGACGATGGAGGTGGCCAGGATTTTCATTGTATTTGACCAATTCCCAATCCTTGTAATACTCCGCCAATTCTCCTTCTTTAAAGGTAAACGAGAAGGGCATCTGACAAGGATAATCTTCTGTATCCATGGCACAGACAATGAGATGGTAGCCACCTGGGTTGGTATGCTCTTGCATATTGCGAATGATCGCTGGGATCCGCTCTGCCTCTAAAAACATGAGGACCACAGTTGACACGATGAAATCATAGTTTTGTGTGAGTGCAGCAGCATTGATATCATAAAGTCCTACTGGCATGTCCATATCTTCCTCAGCGACAATACTTTGTAAGATCTCAAGAGCCAATTCATTTTGATCTACTGCTGTCACATCAAAGCCATGTTGGGCCAAAAAGAGAGCATTGCGTCCTTGCCCACATCCTAGATCCAGCGCCTTTCCAGCGGGGACAATTCCCACTGCTTCTAGCACTTCTGAATGGACAGGATTGGTGTTGTATTTTTTGGGGAAATAGTCTTTTGGCTCACAGTAAAATTCTAGGTACCACTCCACATCGTCAGTCGCCGCTTCGACACGATGCCAGGCCTGGGGCTCGGCCATGGGGTTCTCTGCTCCTGCTTCAAAGAGGTGGCTTGCGATTTCTTCCCCCTCTTCGGTCAATTCAATAAATCGTAACTGACCCTTTAAAACTGTAATCTTTCCCCAGGTTCCTACCTTGGTATTGTGCTTTCTTTGAAGAGCTTCTGGCATGGTATCCTTGGTCCAGATAGGCATGCGCTTGTAAGCAATCAATTTTTGTGTCATGCTGCTTCTCCTTTTTCTTTCACTACCCTTATCATACATAAAAAAGCCCCTTTTTACAAGTTGGAAAAAGGAGAACCCGTTACCACAAAAAGACAGATCTGAAACAAGTTTCAAAACTGCCTTTTTCTTTAACGTGTATTGTATTGTTTCATGACCCGTGCGATGTCCCGGTTTTGTTCCCGACGCTTGATGGATTCACGCTTGTCATAATCATGTTTCCCTTTAGCGAGCCCCAAAAGCAATTTGGCATAGCCATCCTTGAGATATACCTTCAAAGGCACCAAGGTCATTCCGGTCCCTTTGGTGTCTTGGTCCAGTTTTTGGATTTGCTTTTTATGAAGCAGGAGCTTGCGACGACGGTCTGGATCTTGGTTCCAAATATTGCCTTCCTCGTAAGGGGCAATGTGGACATTGCTAAGCCAAACTTCGCCATTTTTTACTTGTGCAAAGCCATCTTTCAAGTTAATGCGTGCTGCACGGACACTTTTGATCTCTGTCCCCGTCAGCACCATCCCTGCTTCTATTGTATCCACGATGGTGTAGTCATGTCTCGCCTTTTTATTTTGCGCGACTACCTTTCCTTCGCCCTTTGCCATGTTTGGCTCCTTTCTTTGCTACTTCCTTGTAAAATGGTTTCTTCCCTTTTTTCTTTTTAGATTTTGATGAAGAATCTTTCCGTTTGTCATCTTTTCTACTAGATGAGCCCTTCGAAATCTTTTTCTCCTTGCGTCTGCGATCCCTACGATTGCCATCTCTGTCACGCCCTTTGGCCTTGAGCCCTTTTTCGACGACATCCCATTCACTTGGAATATAAGAGAAATCAATCTCTCCTGTCATCTTGTCAGCTCGTTCTACCTTGATCCGGATTTGCTGACCGACACGGAAGGTCACTCCGGATTTTTCTCCCCTAAGGCTGAGATCTCGTTCATTAAAATGGTAGAATTCAGGGAGATTGGTAATATGGATCAAGCCTTCGACCGTATTTGGCAACTCTACAAAGAGGCCAAATTTCACCACACTGGAAACCACGGCATCGTACTCTTCCCCAACATAGTCTTCCATGTATTCAGCCTTCTTCATGGCTTCTACTTCGCGCTCCGCATCAATAGCTCGGCGTTCCCGACTAGAGGATTGGCTGGCAATGTCTGGAAGGACTTGTTCAAAGTGCTCTGCTACTTCTTGGGATTTTCCATATTCGCGCACCATTCGATGAACCATCAGGTCCGGATACCGACGAATGGGACTGGTAAAGTGGGTATAATACTCAGCAGCAAGCCCATAGTGGCCATGGTTGTGCTCTGAGTAACGGGCCTGTTGCATCGAGCGCAACAACATCATCGAAAGGACATCTGCATAAGGTTCTCCTTCAACCTTGCGCATAATTTCTTGCAGGGCTTCTTGGCTCATCTCACTAGCCGTTCCGTAGATTTGGATCCCAAAGCTAGAAGCATAATCGATAAACTTCTGTACTTTTTCTGCTTTTGGATCTTCGTGGATCCGGTAGATGAACGGCAGTTTCAGTCGTGTAAAGTGCTCCGCCACTGTCTCATTAGCAATCAGCATAAAGGACTCAATCATCCGCTCGGCAATTCCTCTTTGACGAAGGACGATATCGACCGGTTTTCCTTCTTTATTGACCATAATTTTAGCCTCATTGGTATCAAAATTAAGGGCTCCGCGGCGAATCCGCATACTCTCTAAAATGCCGTGCAAGGTGGCCATTTGATGAATACTTGGGACAATTTTCTTAAAGATTTGAGCCTTTTCTTCGTCTCCTGCTAAGATATCATTGACGTCGCTATAGGTCATTCGGAAGGTTGTCTTGATCACTGTTTGGGTAATGGTATGCTTGACAACCTTGCCATGAGGATCAATCTCCATGATGGCAGACTGGGTCAGGCGATCCACATTCGGATTTAAAGAACAAATCCCATTGGAGAGACGCTCTGGCAACATGGGCACTACTCGGTCAGTCACATAGACAGAGGTTGCCCGATTCAGAGCTTCCTTGTCAAGTGCTGAACCTTCTGTAACATAATAAGAAACATCTGCGATATGAACACCCAGCTCAAAGTTGCCGTTCTTGAGTAGCTTGATATGGACCGCATCGTCCAAGTCTTTGGCATCTGCCCCATCAATGGTAAAGGTGATCTCATCTCGCAGATCCAAGCGTCCCTCTAAATCCATAGCAGACGGTGCATCTGGAACCTGCGCAGCCTCTTTCAGCACTTCTTCTGGAAATTCTGAGACGATGTCCATGGATTCTAACACTTCCAAGACATCGATTCCTGGATCTGTCACATGACCGACCACATCCCGTACCGTCGCTACAAAATAATTGTGCTTGCGGCTCGGGTATTGATCAATTTCGACCTTGAGGATTTCGGTCCCTTCCAATTGGATGGCTGGCTTCTTCACATAGATCAGCTGGCTGATTTTTTGATTTTTCGAACGAATGTAGCCGGCATATTTAGGTTTTTCCTCATCCAGGACAATTTGTCCAACTACCGTTTTGATGCTATGTTCCAAGACATCAATAATCTTAGCTTCTGCTGCCGTTCCCTTGTTTCGGTCTGCTACCTTGGTAATGACGATCTCAACGGTGTCGCCATCGATAGCGTGGTTGACATCATTTCGGCCAACAAAGAGGTCCTCTTCTTCGCCCTCTAAACTGACAAAGCCAAAGCCATTTTTATGGGCATGAAAAATCCCCTTGAGAGTAATGGCTGGGGCCTTCTTTTGAGCCAAACGAAGAAAGCCATCATCTTCGAATTTCAACTCATGACGGCGTTCCATCAGAGAGATGGTTTTGACCAAGTCACGGAAATCCTTAGACCCTTCTTTTCCTAGAGCCGCTGCCAGATCATTGATCTGGACTTTGTCATGCTCTTGTAAATATTCTTTAATACTTGTTTTCATGAATGTATTTGCTGGTTATCCAGCCTCCTTTTTTCTATCTGGTTGGGATATCGTTTTGCAAAATAAAAATAGGCAAAGACATTGTCTGAGCCTATCTTATCTACTAGAAAGTACCATTAAAATCATCGCAATCAATAACCAAAAGAAGATCATAACAGCTGTTAAGCGTTGCATCACGGCTTCAAACCCGCGCGCTTTTGATCGTTCAAATAAGTCATTTGAGCTTGCGTCAAAGACGTTGCTCGATTGGTTTTTCGTTGGTTGCATAAAGATTGCAATAATAATCAATACTGATAATACTAGTAAAATAGTTGTTAATGCTCCGCTCATAATTAAAACTCCTTAAAATCTAAACTATTATATCATGAAAATCATTTTGATTCAATATGTAAGATTACTTTTCTTTCCTTGGGACAATACTTCAAGACCTGGATCTTTTCAGGATGGGTTTTGGTATTCTTACTGGTCAAATAATTCTGACTCCCACAGCTGGTGCAAGTCAATTGAACTTTAATTCGCACGTACGTCTCTCACTTTCAAATACTTTCTAAATAAGAACAAGAGGAACATCAAATCGGTAAAAGCCAAAAGGGCTGTACCGTAAAATACCCAATGATAGCCAAAATGCATGAAAATACTCGATCCCATCATTGGCCCTAACACGCCACCTAAGTAATAAAAGAGCTGGTTGTAGCTAAAGATCCGAGAAATCCCTTCAGGAGGGGTTAAACGATTCAATAATGCAGAAACTCCAGGTAGTAGGGCTCCTGTCCCGATCCCAAAGAGGAAGCGTAAAATCCCTAATTGCAGGGGTGTTTGCGCTTGGGCACAAAGGATATAGAGACAGCCACTATAAAGAAGGGCGATTAATAAGAGCCGGTGATTCCCGATTCGGTCTCCGAGTTTTCCCATCCAACCTGAAAAAAGCATACTGGAGACTCCCATAGCTGAAACAATCATCCCCGATACAAAGATCAGGTTATCTCTTTGTCCCAAAGCCCGCACATAAAGAGGCAGGATCGGAGAAATAGATTGAGCGATCATTTGAATGGTCATGCTGGTCAAAAAGAGGCCTAAGAGGATATCTTTTTGCTGAATAGATTTGAGCAACTCCCAACTGGATTTTTGTTCTTCTTTTGGAAGGGGCTCATAGTCTTCCTCAATGCCCCAGAAGGTTAAGAGGGAAACCAAAAATAAGAAGAAGCCGACCAAGAGAAAAACATTGCGCATGCCTAGATTTTCAGCAATGAGTCCCCCAATCAAAGGCCCCATCAAGGTTCCAGCCACGACACCAGTCGATAAAGTCCCTAGAGCATAGCCAGATTGGTCCTTGGGAACTTGACTGGCAATCAGGGCTGTACTATTGGGGACAAAGCCTGAAAAGACCCCATTGAGCAAGCGTAGGACCAAGAGCCAAAAGACGGAAGGGACAAAGGCAATGCCTCCCATGGTCAGCGTCATGGCAATGGAAGCTCTAAGCATCATGGGTTTTCGACCATAGCGGTCGGCCAAGCTCCCCCAGATGGGGGACATGATCGCAGAGGTTACAGAAGAACTTGCGACGGCAATGCCAGCATAAAAGGGAACAGCCTTGCCCGTAACACCCAACTCTTCCACAAAGAGGGCCATAAAAGGGACGACTAAAGAAAGGCTGGCTCCGATGAAAAAGCACCCGATCCAGGCAATATATAGATTTTTACGCCAATTGATTTCTCTTGTGATAAAATCATCTTCTTTCTAATTGTTGTAGGGCTGCATCTAATTGGGCATAGAGGGCAGCAAGATCGTCATTATTGTCTAGAACCAGATCTGCATGGGCTCTTTTTTCATCTAGTGGCATTTGAGATGCGATGCGTTCCTGGGCCTGCTGTTCCGATAAGTGGTTGCGTTCCATCAGGCGCTTGAGCTGGATTTCTTTTGATGCAGCTACCAACCAGACAGATTCAAACCACCCTTCATAGCCTTGCTCGATTAAGAGAGGAATATCCATAAAAAAGAGATCGGATTGTGCAGCTTGTCTATCTCTTACCTTAGCTAGAGCCTCACGAATGAGCCTGCCTTGGATGCGATTGGACCAGTCTCGTTCACTAGGGTCTGAAAAGATCCGCTGACCCAAAGCGACGCGATCCAGCTCTCCTTCTTTGGTAAGGATCTCTCTCCCAAAATGATCCACTAAGACACGGTAGAGTTCTCCACCTGGCGCCTGCAAGTCATGGACCACTTGATCAGCATCAATGACAGGATACCCTTTTTCTCTCAAATAGGAGGTGACAGTGGACTTTCCTGAAGCAATCCCTCCTGTTAATCCGATGATTCTTGCCATCTAGTTCTCCTTTTGACAGTGGGGGCAAAAATGGGTTCCGCGTCCCCCCAGCTGGATTTTCTCGATCGGTGTCCCGCAGCGCAAACAAGGCTGGCCGGTTTTCCCATAGACCTGGTGTTCTTCCTGCATGGTGCCATCCTCACCAAAAGCATTGCTGTAGGAGCGAATGGTGGAGCCACCCTTTTTAACAGCTTGAGCAAGCACAGCAATCGTTTCTTTGCGGATTGCTTTAGCTTCTCTAGCAGTCAAGCTTTGACCCAAACGAGCTGGATGAACCTTGGCTCGATAAAGGACCTCATCCACATAGATATTGCCCAGACCAGCCACTAATTTTTGGTCTAAAAGAGCTGATTTAATGGGTTTCTTTGATTTTTTAAGAGCTGCTTGGAAGGCCGGTTCTTTAAAATCCACTTCTGTCGGCTCTGGACCAATCTTTTTCGCCAAAAAATAGCTGTCGACAAGCACAGGTACTAAGACTTCCATGGTCCCAAACTTGCGGACATCCTCATAGACCAGGGTGCTACCATCTGTAAAATGAAAGAAGACATGGGCGTGCTTGCGAAGAGGGACTTCGTCTGGATAAAAGAAATACTTACCTTCCATCCGCAAATGCGAGATGAGAACCAGATCCGTCAGATAAAACAAGAGATATTTCCCACGGCGCCCCATGGTCCGAATTTCTTGACCTGGGAGATCTTGTCGAAAAGCATCCAGATCTGTCTGAATCATCTTTGGATACTTTACTTCCACTGACTGGATGGTTTTCCCAAGAATTAATTTCTCAAGACCTCGTCGAACGGTCTCTACTTCTGGTAATTCAGGCATAGAACTCCTTTCAAAAACAAGAAGCAGGCCTTCTGCCCACCTCTTCTTAATATTCTTTTTCGTTGTATCCGAAATCGGCAAGATCCAATTTCTTATCCCGCCAATTTTTCTTGACCTTGACCCATGTTTCTAGGAAGACCTTGTCCCCTAGCATGAGCTCAATATCCTTACGCGCAAGGGTTCCGATCTTCTTGAGCATGGCGCCGCCTTTTCCGATGACAATACCTTTTTGGCTATCGCGCTCGACCATGATGGTTGCTCGGATATGGACCTTATCTGTCTCTTCATCCCGCTTCATAGAATCCACAACTACTGCAACAGAGTGGGGAATTTCTTCCCGCGTTAAGTGCAAGACCTTCTCGCGGATCATTTCAGAAACCAAGAAACGCTCTGGGTGGTCAGTGATTTGGTCAGCAGGGAAATATTGGAAACCTTCTTCTAAGTTTTCGCTCAAAATATCAATCAAACGCGAAACATTGTTTCCTTGGAGGGCTGAAATCGGCACGATTTCCTTGAAATCCATCTGACTACGGAAATCATCGATTTGCGCCAAGAGTTGGTCTGGGTGCACCTTGTCGATCTTATTGACCACAAGAATAACCGGCACCTTAGCAGCCTTGAGGCGTTCGATAATCATGTCATCGCCCTTACCACGCGGTTCATCTGCTGGCACCATAAAGAGAACCGTATCCACTTCTCGAAGGGTGCTATAGGCCGACTCCACCATGAAGTCTCCAAGCGCTGTCTTGGGTTTGTGAATCCCTGGGGTATCGATAAAGACGATCTGTTCCTTATCTGTCGTATAAATCCCCATAATCTTATTGCGCGTTGTCTGCGCTTTGTCACTCATGATGGCAATTTTTTGCCCCATAACGTGGTTCAAAAAAGTTGACTTCCCAACATTGGGACGTCCTAAAATGGCTACAAAACCTGATTTAAATGTCATATTATCCTTTCACGAGGGCATACTCCCTCTTATCCAAATACCAAGGCCCAGAATTTGGGCACAAAAATCACCAGTCCTGTTAGTAGGGCAAAGCCTGATACGACGAGGACTGCTCCAGCTGCCATGTCTTTGGCATTCTTTGCCAACATGGAGAAATGGTAGTTACTAGCTAAATCCACCACATTTTCAATGGCTGAATTCATAATTTCAAAAGCAATCACCAAGGTGATGCTGAGCAATAAAAAGAGCCATTCTGTCGCAGAAATCCTAAATACCAAACCAGCAAGAATTGCTACAAGGGCTGATAAGGCGTGCTTGCGCATATTGCGTTCTTCTTTGATCGCCGTGAAAATTCCTGTTATCGCAAACTCCAGGCTTGAAGTGAAGTCCCGATTTTTCCATTTTCGCTTATTGTCTTGTGAGTCCATAGGCTGTCAAAATCTCTTCCTGTAAGCCAAACATTTCCTTTTCTTCCTCCGGCGTATAGTGATCATAGCCATTGATGTGAAGAAAACCATGCACTGCTAAAAATCCCATTTCGCGCTCAAAGCTGTGGCCATATTCTTCGGCTTGCTCGCGCGCCTTGTCAATTGAAATAAAGAGCTCACCAATATAGGTATCGAATTCAGCCATCATCTCTGCCAATTCTGGATTTTCTGCAAGGTCTTCCTCATCAAAAGAAATCTCCATCTCTGGCTTGTATTCTAAACTGATGACATCCGTCGGACGATTCGTATCACGGTATTCAAGATTTAGTTCATGACTGCGTTCATTGGTTACAAAAGTCACAGCCATTTCCTTGTCTTCTTCCCCAATTTTTTGAGCAGCAAATTCTAAAATTTCTTGCGTTTGTTTTAAAATTTCGTCAGAGACTTGACCAGTCTCATCTACCATTTCAATATACATCTGGATCACCTCACTATTATCACTTCATTATAGCATAAAACCAGCCTATATACTAGATACAGGCTGGTTTTCAATCTTTTTCTTTACACGACAATCTTACACCACTGTTTGTTGGATGGCATTCATCTGGGCATAGATCCCGCCTTGTGCAACCAGTTCCTCGTGTCTACCACGCTCCACAATGCGTCCTTCAGATAAGACTAAGATCTGATCCGCATCTTGGATAGTGGACAAGCGATGGGCAATGATAAAGGTGGTCCGGCCCTTTTGCAGGACTGCCATAGCCTTCTGGATGATTTCTTCTGTTTCCGTATCGATGTGAGAGGTTGCCTCATCCAAAATCAGAATTTGCGGATTCATATAGAGCGTCCGCGCAAAGGAAATCAATTGGCGCTCACCACTTGAAAAGGCAGATCCTTTTTCTACGACTGGATGGTCTATCCCCTTTTCAAGGCGCTCTACAAAGGGCCAAGCTCCGACTTTTTTCAAGGCATCTTTGACCGCATTCCGATCAATGTGATCCTGACTCATGGCCACATTACTAGCAATAGTCCCTGTAAATAGATAAGGATCCTGCAGAACAATCCCCATGTGTCTTCGCAGGCTCTCACGAGAAACTTGGCGAATATCTTGACCATCGATCAAAATCGCTCCTTCTTGAGGATCATAAAAACGATAGAGCAGGTTCATAATCGAAGACTTACCCGATCCAGTATGGCCCACAAGAGCGATGGTTTGACCTGGACTAGCCTGAAAGGCAATATCCCGCAGAACTGGCTTGCCTTCTTCATAGGCAAATTGAACGTCGTCAAACACGACTTGAGCTTTTTCTATCTTCAGTTCCGATGCACCATCGGCCTCTAACGGTTGGTCTAAGAAAGCAAGGACGCGGCTCCCCGTTTCTAAGGATCGCCGAATATTTGGGAATTGACGACTAAGATTGGCCATGAGATCAAATAGATTAATCACATAGTTAATATTGATAAATAAGAAACCAGCAGTCACACCGATATTGCCTTGTAGGAAAGAAATCCCAGCGATGGTCAAAATGCCCGCAATCACTAAAAACTTGAGCAATTCCGTCAAGGTCCAAGAAGCGATAGAATCAGCCAGGAGGATTCGATCATTAGCTCCTAACATCTTCTGGGTAGTGGCTTCAAACTCATCCACCACACCAGGCTCTTGATGATAGAGTTGAATCATACTGGCACCGTGCAAGAGTTCATTGACCTGGGTATTGACCTCGCTTCGCGCATCAAAGAAATCCTTCATAGGCTGGTCCGTCATGACCTTGTAGAGATACTGGATCCCATAGAAAATCGGAAAGACCAAACACAAGAGAAGGCCCATCATAGGACTCAGGTAAAAGAGAATCCCTAGGATAAAGAGGAAACGCACCAAGTAGATGACTAAAATCATACAAGAGTTATAAAACTGGGTCCGCAAGGTCTCCGTATCATTGACAATTCTTGTCGCGATCTTCCCAGCCGGCTTATCATCAAAATAAGAAATAGGCAGCCCTTGCATGACTTGAAAGGCTTTGTCTCTCAGACTAGCGGTTACTTGATTACTTCCATGTAGCAAGATCCGATTGCCCATGTAGCTAATCAGCTGCCCCAGGCTCAAGACCAAGAGATAAAAGCCTCCCATCTGAAGCAAGTCCCCTCGCCCGCCACCGTGGGTCAGTGCAGTCAAAGGCCCATCGATCATCTTTTGGAGAAGAAAGGGTGACAATTCAGAAAAAATGGTAGCTAGCAAGAGGCAAATAAAGCCAGCAAGAAAGACAGTTGGATAAAGCGTGATCCTCGATAATAATCGTTTCAAAACTTTCATCTTATTCTCCTTCCTGTTTTTGTTGCCGTTGGTATTGTTCATAATACCAGCCCTCTTGAGCTAATAAATCACTAGCCCTGCCTTCTTCTACAATACGCCCTTGATCCAAGACAATGATCCAATCCGCCTGATGAACAGCAGACAAGCGATGGGAAACAATGATGGTCGTCTTGTCTTTTCGTTCTTTTTGAATCGTGTCAATAATAGCCTGTTCAGTCTTCGCATCCACCGCCGAAAGGGAATCATCTAACAGCAAGAGCTCAGCATCTCTTAAGAAGGCACGCGCCAAAGAGATCCGTTGTTTTTGACCTCCTGATACAGAGACCCCTTTCTCACCGATCAGGGTGTCCATTCCCTGAGACATCCGCTCAAGATCATCCACAAAAGCAGCTTGGGCTACTGCTTCCACCAAGTCCTCTTGGCTGGCTCCTTTTTTACCAAGCGCTATATTCTCACGGATAGACTTGGAAAATAAAATATGTTCTTGGGAAACATAGCCAATTTTTTCTTCGATGGAGTGTCGATTGTAGTCCACGATCGGTTGCTGGTTGACCAAGAATTCTCCCTCACCAACTGGGTACTGCCGCAAGAATTGTCGAACCAGGGTAGTCTTTCCTGCACCGGTACGACCAACAATCCCAACCGTCTGTCCTTTCTGAATAGTCCAATCAATGCCTGATAGGCTCTTTCGCTCAGCACCAGGATAGCTGAAAGAATAGTCCTTAAACTGCACCAAATCAATCTGCTCTAGGTAATGAGAACCATCTGGCTCCAGATCATCCGTTTCATCAATCACTTCTTTTAATTTTTTATAGGACATTTGCCCTGTCTGGTAGACCAAGATCAAGTCCGCCATCATCCACATAGGCTCAATTAAAAAGACCAAATACAGCTGTAAAGCCAATAACTTGCCAAGGCTCAACTGCCCGCTTGCCAGGGACTGGCCTCCAAATAGTAGGAGCAAGACCGTCGAGAATCCAATAAACAACAGGGCTAAAGGTCCAAAAGAATACTGGATAGAGGCAATTTTATCCCCTGTTTTGGATAGACTGGCTGTTTTCTTCTGAAACTGTTTGACCTGCTGGTCCCGTCTACTATAGGCCCGCATGACCCGAATTCCTTCGATGGACTCCAAGACTTCATCGTTCAACTGAGCGACCGCTTCCCGGTTTTGCTCAACATACTCCTCCTGCTTTCTACTCAAAAAATAGGTAGAGACGACGAGGAAGATCATAAGAATAAAGGAAATCAAGGTTAATTGCCAAGAAATGAAAAACATGGTCGGAATAATAAAGGCAAACAAGCCACCGCCAAACAGGAGCACCATCATCCCGTAACCAGCCATATCGGCCATCCCATCCACATCTGTCGTAAACCGCGTCAAGAGATCTCCTGAGCGAAATTTTTCAAAAAACGGGCGCCGCATAGCTACTAGTTTACGAAAAGCTTGTCCCTGAAGGGTCGCCTTGAAATGGACTGACGACTGAAAGAGGCGCAACTGCCAATAAAAAGCCGTCAAATAATTAAGGATGGCTGACCCTACCAAGAGGGCCATATCCCATACAAAGTTGGATTGAGTCAGCGTCCGCTGACTCAAATGATCCACTAAGCGCTGGATGACTTGCGTCGGGATCAATAAGGTGTAATCATAAAGAATCAGGACCATAGCGATCTTCACATATCGCCACTTGCGCTCCCTGATATACTCCCAAATAGCTCTGATCATATATTCTCCTTTTCAAAATGGCACAGAAAAAACCCAAGCAAGGAGCTGAGTACGTGCTCAGTCCACACTTGGGCCTTCTGATGCCTCTCACCAATTCAGTTAAGGCAGGTAAAAATGCATACAAAAAACCCAAGACAGACTCCTCCATCTTGGGTTCCATTTATGGTTTACATCGAACTCAACTGAGATTGGAGAAGTTGTGTATTCAATTGTGTCATCAAGAATGCTACTTTGTTCATGATGGTTTTCTCCTTTCTCTTTGTTGTTCTAACTTTACCACGTATTTTTGTGCTTGTCAACGCTTTTTTGAAAATTGTTGAAAAAAGCAAAATTTTTAAGATGGACTCGCAAAAAAAGAAGCCTAGATCCTCTCTAAGCTTCCCTCTTCTTCTATGCTAGTTGCCGGGATTGAACCGGCGACCTCATCCTTACCATGGATGCGCTCTACCGACTGAGCTAAACCAGCAGTACCTATCTACTATATCATGGAGATAGGCCTTTTGTCAATATCCTGACTCATTTTTCTGACAAATATTCTTCCTTAGTGAGGACATAGTGGACTCTTGTCACCATTCTCCCTTCTTCATGCAGGTCTAGCATCGCGTAGGGCTCCTCGTGAGAATATTTCATCCCTGATTTGGCCATCACCCGTCCAGAAGCTGGGTTGTCCTGATCATGAACAGCAATGAGCTTGTTCATCCCTAACTGTTCAAAAGCCAAGGCAATGACTGCCTTGGTAGCCTCTGTCGCAAGACCTTGGTTCCAATAGTCTTTATTCAGAACATAGCCGATACTCCCCTTCTTCAGACAAAGATCCAAATCCAGTAAATCAATCGTCCCGATAAATTTTCCATTTTCTTTGAGCTCGATCCCCCATTTTCCAAGTGGGCTCGCTAGGTAAAAGAGGGCAATATTATTACGCGTCTCTTCTAGACTTTGATTGGTTGGAAACGTATAGCGTGTAACTGTCTCATCAGAAGCATACTCAAACATAGCCGGTGCATCTTCAAGAGTGACCGGACGCAAGTGCAAACGCTCTGTCTCCACTTCACGATAAGCCGCTAACTTCACATATAAATTTTCCATTTGACACTCCTTCTTTAGGGATTAGTTTAGCAAATAAAATAAAGGAAGGCAAGCTCAAATTTTTCTTGCTTTTTAACCCACTTTTCTATACAATAAAATCAATCAAAACAATCAGATAAGGAGTGAAAAGGTCATTGAGTCAAGAGAGCAATCTCACACCAATGGCCTTTTTACACCTAAATCTGAGCAAGGAGGCAAGAATGCTCATTGGAATTCCTAAAGAAATTAAAAACAACGAAAATCGGGTCGGTTTGACACCTGCAGGTGTACAAAGCTTGGTGAAGAAAGGTCATCACGTTTTGGTGGAAACAAATGCAGGACTAGGTTCTGGTTTTGCGGATGAAGATTACACGAAGCAAGGGGCAACCATCGTTGCGACTGCAGCAGAAGCTTGGGCCGCTGAGATGGTGGTCAAAGTCAAAGAACCTCTCGCTGAAGAATATGACTTCCTTCGTGAAGACCTCTTGCTCTTCACCTACTTGCATATGGCTGCCGCTCCAGAATTAGCGGACGCTATGGTCTCAGCTAAAACAACAGGGGTGGCCTACGAAACGGTGCGTGACCTTGATGGACAATTGCCACTCTTGGTGCCAATGAGTGAGGTTGCTGGACGGATGGCCGTGCAAATCGGTGCTCACTTCCTGACCAAACAAGAAGGTGGATCAGGAGTCCTCCTAGGTGGGGTACCAGGTGTTCCCAAAGGAAAAGTCACCATCATCGGAGGCGGTGTCGTTGGAACCCACGCGGCTCGTATCGCCCTTGGACTTGGTGCCCAAGTGACCATCTTAGATATCAGTGCTAAACGTTTGGCTGTTCTGGAAGATGTCTTTGGTCACCAAATCCAAACCCTTATGTCCAATCCATTTAACATTGAGGCCAGCGTCCGTGATGCCGATGTTGTCATCGGTGCTGTCTTGATTCCTGGTGCTAAAGCTCCTAAATTAGTGACAGACGATATGGTTAAACAGATGCGTCCCGGTTCAGTCATCGTCGATGTGGCCGTTGACCAAGGTGGGGTTATTGAAACAGCAGACCGTGTCACAACGCATACGGAGCCAGTTTACGAAAAACATGGTGTGCTCCACTATGCCGTTACCAATATCCCAGGGGCTGTCGCTCGTACCTCTACTATCGCCCTTACCAATGTGACCCTTCCTTATGTCGAATCCCTAGCTGACAATGGCTTCCACAAGGCCATCGCCATCGACGAAGGCCTGCGCCAAGGGGTCACCACTTACCAAGGTCGCATCACAAGCCAACCAGTTGCTACTGGTTTAGAGCGTGATTTCACACCAATCGACGAATTGATTTAATTTCTAACATAAAAAAGGCAAAGATCCGATGATCTTTGCCTTTTCTTTTATTCTTCTTCCACATCCAGTTTTTCTTTGACAACTGGATTCGGAATGGGCTCGTAGGCCCGGATAATTTCTGCTACTACAGGATGGCGAACAACATCCTTGGCAGAGAAATGCACAAAGTCAATCTGAGAAATGTTCTTCAATTTCTCCTGGGCATCAATCAAGCCGGATTTAACATTTCGAGGAAGGTCAATCTGGCTGGTATCTCCATTGACAATCATCTTAGAGTTAAAACCAAGACGGGTCAAAAACATCTTCATCTGCATGATGGTGGTATTTTGCGCTTCATCGAGGATGACAAAGGCATCGTCCAAGGTCCGCCCCCGCATATAAGCCAAAGGCGCAATCTCGATAATCTCCCGCTCCATCATCCGAGTGGTTTGGTCTTTCCCTAAAATCTGGTAAAGAGCATCATAGACCGGTCGTAGATAAGGGTCCACTTTTTCTTTGAGATCTCCTGGTAGGAAACCAAGGCTCTCTCCAGCTTCTACAGCAGGACGCGTCAAAATGATCCGTTTGACTTGACCACGCTTGAGGGCAGTCACGGCCAAGGTCACCGCTAGGAATGTTTTCCCAGTCCCCGCTGGTCCAATCCCAAAAGTGACATCATGGTTCTTGACACTATCGACATAGATCTTTTGACCAAGCGTTTTAACTCGAATGGGCTTGCCGTAACTATCCTTGATAATCTCTTCTTCATAGAGAGCGATGAACTTATCCAATTCACCATTTCTCACCATGGTAATGGCGGTCACCACATCCGGCGTCCCAATGGTCATGCCACGATTAACGAGGACCAAAAGAGCCTGCATGACTTGACGAACCTGCTCGCAGCTTTCTTCTTCTCCAATGATTTGGACGATTTCTGTCCGGGCATGAATAGTTACCCCAAATTCTTGCTCCATCAAACGGAGATGGCGTTCGTTAGATCCAAACAAATGAAAGAGATCGTCTGGATGCGTTAATGTAATTTCAACTGAATGTTCTTGCAAATAAAGAACCTCTCTACCTGTGTTTTTCTATTATTATAACAAAGAGGCCGAGAAAAAACCATCCTCGACCTATCCTTCTCTAGTGGGCTTGGTATTCTTCCCAAATCGCATCAAAATCGCCAAGATTAAAGGAAAAGCTGGCATGCTCTTCTAGATAGCGACTGACTTCATCGAAGTCATCTGTATGCTTGGGAAAAGCAGACTCGTGAAAAGCAAGATCTGCTAGAATGGCCTTAGGAGCATTGCTTTTAGGATTGCGCTCCGTCATCAGCCAAGTATAAAATGATTTTCGCATAAGCCTCCTCTTAGATCAACTCTGTTCCAAACTGGTCTTGCTTGATTTTTTTGGCCTTCATCAAACCACCTAAAGCCTTTTTGAACTGGCCTTTTGAAATCCCAAAAGTTGCTTTGATCTCTTCTGGAGAGGACTTATCATTCAAGGTCATAAAGCCTCCATTGGCTTCCAAATAGGTCAAAATCATTTGGGCATCATTTTCCAACATTTCAAAGGAGCGTGGCTTCAAAGATAGATTCAAGGTCCGGTCCACCTCACGAAAACCAATAACACGAGCATTTAAGACCTCTCCCAAACGTGGTTCTGCATAGCGCTCACTTGGGTGGATAAAGCCCAGCATATTGTTCTCTGGAAGGTAAACAAAGGTTCCAGACAATTTCAAGCGGTAGACAATGGCTGGCCAGTTTTGGTTTTGCATATTGTTATAGGCTGGACGAGCTAAACGCTGGAAATCTTCCTGGTAGGCTAAGATCCCCCAAATCCGATCTTTCTTATCGACTTCTAAGCGAATATAGAGACGATCGCCCTTTTTAGGCCATAGATCTTTGATCTCCGGTAGGATATCTAGTGAGACAACAATCTGCTTATCTGGAAGTCCTGTATCCACGAAGACTCCCAAATCCTTGCGCACCTCCGTAACCGTTCCCCAGCCAAAGCTTTCTTGAGTTGCAGTGACTTCAAGTGTCGTGAGTCGGAGCTTTTGCTTCATATCTGTATAGGCAAAGCCCTTGACACTTTCTCCGACTTTGTGTGGGCCTTCTGCTTTATCAAGTGCGTATGTCTGGCCATCTTTTTGAACAAAATAGAAGTGATCATTTTCATCGATGACCATTCCCATGATGTAGCTTGCTAGATTCGTATTCATGTTTCCTTCTTTCCTCTTGCCTCTTCACAAGAATAATGGAAATAAAACCCAGCCAGCAGTGCCAACTGAGTCTTTCTTTCCTGTAATGGTTGGGATGGATTAAACTTCCATCAATTCTTTTTCTTTGTGAGCTGTCATTTCATCCACATGTTTGACAGCATCATCCGTAACTTTTTGGATCTCTTTTTCAAGACCTTTCAATTCATCTTCTGTGATTTCTTTTGCTTTTTCTTGTTTCTTCGCTTCATCCATAGCATCACGACGGATGTTACGGATCGCTACTTTAGCATTTTCACCCACTTTTTTCACTTCTTTTGCTAAGTCACGACGAGTTTCTTCTGTCAAAGCTGGGATAACCAAGCGGATAACAGATCCATCGTTGGCTGGAGTGATGCCAAGGTCAGAAGCATTGATGCTGTGCTCGATGTCTTTCAAAGATGATTTATCAAATGGTGTGATCAACAAGACACGCGCTTCTGGAATAGTGATAGATGCCAATTGGTTCAAAGGAGTCTCTACTCCGTAGTATTCTACGAAAATACGATCCAAAAGACTTGCATTTGCACGTCCAGCACGGATGCTACCAAATTCACGTCCCAAACTTTGATGAGACTGAGTCATTCTTTCTTTTGCTTTTTCTACGATTGGGTTTGCCATAATCTTCCTCTATTTTCTATTATTTTTCTACGTTATTTGATACAGTTGTACCGATATTTTCACCAAAGACAACCCGTTTGATATTGCCTGGTTCATTCATATTAAAGACAACCAAGTCAATATCGTTGTCCATGGAGAGAGTGGAAGCTGTTGAGTCCATGATGCGAAGACCTTTGTTGATGACATCACGGTGAGTCAATTCCTCAAATTTCACAGCTGAAGCATCTTTTTTCGGATCGGCATTGTAAACACCATCGACCCCATTTTTAGCCATGAGAATGGCATCTGCTTCAATCTCAGCTGCACGAAGGGCTGCGGTTGTATCTGTTGAGAAGTAAGGAGAACCGATCCCTGCACCAAAGATCACGATCCGATCTTTTTCAAGGTGACGAAGGGCACGACCACGGATATATGGTTCTGCAACTTGTTGCATGGCAATCGCTGTTTGAACACGGGTATCCACGCCAACTTGTTGAAGCGAATCAGCCATCACAAGAGCGTTCATGACAGTACCAAGCATCCCTGTGTAGTCTGCTTGGACACGATCCATTCCTGCTTCAGCAGCAGGTTCTCCACGCCAAAGGTTTCCCCCTCCGATCACCAAGGCAATTTCAATTCCAAGTTCATGAACTTCCTTGATTTCTTGGGCCATATTTTGGACAGTTTTGATATCGATTCCGACACCACGTTCGCCGGCAAGAGCCTCACCAGATAGCTTGATTAAGATACGTTTATACTTAGGTTCTACCATTTTCTCTCTCCTTTTTTAATCTGTATTATTTTACCATAAATTACGTTTTTTATATAGTCATATCTATCAAAATTTTCTTTTTTCCATCCGATTAGTTTTACCAACTGTAGCAAATAAAAATGGAGTACAAAAAAAGCTACCCGAAGGCAGCTTTTTATTTCAATTAAAGTGAGTTAACATCCACTTTGATACCAGGACCTTGAGTTGTAGTCAAAGTCAAGCTAGTTACGTAAGTACCTTTAGCTGTAGCTGGTTTTGCTTTTTGGATTGTGTCGTTGAAAGCTTTAAAGTTTTCAACCAATTTAGTATCATCGAATGAAACTTTACCGATGATCGCTTGAACGATACCTGCTTTATCAGCACGGTAAGTGATTTTACCACCTTTAGACTCTTCAACTGCTTTCGCAACATCCATAGTTACAGTACCAGTTTTAGGGTTTGGCATCAAGTTACGTGGTCCAAGGACACGTCCAAGACGTCCAACAAGAGCCATCATGTCAGGTGTAGCGATAACAACGTCGAAGTCCAACCAACCATCGTTGATTTTCGCAACAAGGTCATCTTCACCTACGAAGTCTGCACCAGCAGCTTTTGCTTCTTCAGCTTTTGCACCACGTGCAAATACAAGTACGCGAGCTGTTTTACCAGTTCCGTTTGGCAATACCATTGCACCACGGATTTGTTGGTCAGCTTTTTTCACGTCGATGTTCAAGTTGTAAGCAACTTCTACAGTTGCGTCAAATTTTGCAAAGTTAGTTTCTTTTGCAAGAGCTACAGCTTCTTCTACGCTGTAGACTTTTGTGCTGTCGATTTTTTCAAGAGCAGCACGAAGTTGTTTGCTTTTTTTAGCCATTTTATCTTTCTCCTTGTAATGTGGTCATATCGATTTTCATCTCCCACGTCACTCGTCATTTGATCAAGTGTATTGCGGGCAAATAGGATTGTTACAATTAGTCAGTAACAGTGAATCCCATAGAACGAGCAGTACCTTCGATCATACGCATTGCAGACTCAATGTTTGCAGCGTTCAAATCTGGCATCTTAGTTTCAGCGATTTGTTGTACTTGTGCACGAGTTACAGTTGCAACTTTCGTTTTGTTCGGTGTACCTGAACCTTTTTCAACACCTGCAGCTTTTTTCAAAAGAACAGCAGCTGGTGGTGTTTTTGTAACGAAATCGAATGATTTATCTTCATAAACAGTGATAACAACTGGGATGATCATACCAGCTTGATCAGCTGTACGAGCGTTAAACTCTTTAGTGAATCCCATGATGTTGATACCTGCTTGACCAAGCGCTGGACCAACCGGTGGAGCTGGAGTAGCTTTACCAGCAGGGATTTGCAATTTTACAAGTTTTTCGACTTTTTTAGCCATTTCTTAAATCCTCCTTTGTGGTTTTGGCGGTAATTATAGATTTTTACCTCCCACAAGTATGCTTTGTGCATACCTTTCTATTATACACGATTTCTCTTTTTTTGCAAGAAAAAATTAAAATATAGTAAACTTTTTTTTCGTTTTATGATAGAATGAAGCTATGTTAATCAAAGTTGCTTCTGTATTATTTATTTTTTTAACGCTGATTCTGAGCGGCATCATTGTTCACCTCTTTAAACTCCAAAAAAGAGGATGGCGATCCACCGATATTGCCTTTCCTTTATTTGCCCTAGAGTACTACCTGATCTCAGACAGCGCCTTTTATCACAGCCTCTTACCGCTGCTAGCTTTAAGCCTTTCGCTTTTAGCCTTGGGGCTAACGATTTATTTCTTAAAAAAGAAAAAGTGTTTTTATTACCCTAGATTTATCAAATACTTCTGGCGTGCTGGATTTCTAGTCACCTTCTTGCTCTATCTGATCTTAACAGCTAGTTTGTTTATTTAATACCAAAAGACAACTCTATTTTTAAGAGTTGCCTTTTCTTTTATTACTTCCGATGAAAGAACCAGCCCACCAACTTCTTGAAGACTTGGATCAAGATGAGAGCAAGAACGGCCATGACAGCGCAGATAAGCAGTGTTTGGATCCTCAAGGGGCTCATGTTAAAGAATCTACCTAAGATACTACTTGAAACCAGAAAAGCTAGGATATTTCCTAGAAGAACCAGTCTCTTGTAGTGATTGAGAGGCTGGGATTCTTGGTAGATGATGGTAAAACCAACGAAGGCCATCAAGCAGATGGCTGCACTCGAGAGCTCTTCCGACCTCATGCCAAATGTAGAAGACAGCAAGACCAGACTAAAAATCAGTATAAAATCCGTCAAGGCAGCAGGTAGCGCATTTTTAAAGACCGTTTCGATAAAGCGCCCTTTGATGCGCTCGCTATTGGGCTCAAGCGCTAGGAAGAATCCTGGAATCCCAATCGTAAAACCACTGATCAAAGACATCTGCGACGGCATGATGGGATAGGTAAAGGCTAAAAGCGTCACTGAGATGGCCAACAAAATGGAAAAGATATTCTTGATCAAAAAGAGACTGGCTGATCGTTGAATATTATTGACCACCCGTCGCCCTTCTGCCACGATGGACGGCATCTTCCCAAAGTCAGAATCCAGTAAAACCACTTGCGCCATCTTTTTGGTCGCATCATTTCCAGATTCCATCGCAATACTACAATCCGCTGTTTTGAGAGCCAGAATATCGTTGACGCCATCTCCAGTCATGGCGACTTTATGCCCCTTTGCCTGCAAGCCTTCTAAAAGGCTTTTCTTTTGCTCTGGTGTCACTCGACCAAAGACCGTATATTGGCTCGCCGCCTGGTGCAAGTCTTCTTCCGTCAGTAAGGTTCTGGCATCGATTAGATCTTCTGCTCCTTTAATGCCTGCTTTTTGTGCAATAGCTGAGACTGTAGCTGGGTTGTCCCCTGAAATGACCTTAATGGTCACTCCTTGTTGTTTAAAGTAGGCGAAGGTTTCTTTGGCATTTTTTCTCAACGGATTGGAGAGAATAATCCAGGCCACCAAGTCTACAGGAGCCTCTAAAGTCTCTCCCAGGTGATCTCCCCGATATTTCCCAAAGGCCAAGACACGATTGCCTGCCTGAGTAGCAGGAGCTATCTCTGGTTCAAGCTCAGAGAAGCCCTCTCGTAAGACAAATTCTGGTGCGCCTAATACATAGATCCCAGATCCAAAGGCAATTGCCCCATACTTTTTCTTAGACGTAAAGGGCTGATTGTCGAGAGCCTTCCAAGGCTGGCTGACTGGTGTCTTGTGAAATTTTCGGATGGCATCCATGGTGTCATTTTGATCCATACTAGCCTTGACATACTGAGCTAGAGCTTCCAAGTCTTGAGCGTCTTTAACTGGACGAATCTCTGTTACTTCCATACCTGGCTCTGTAATGGTCCCTGTCTTATCGACACAAAGGACATCCACCCGCGATAAGGTCTCAATCCCCTTCATGCTATTGAGCAGAACCTTTTCCTTGGCCAATCTGACAGCACCAAGAGCCAGTGCCAAGGTCATCAATAGATACAAGCCTTCTGGAATCATCCCGATCAAGGCCCCGACTGTTGAAGTCACACTGAGCTTGAGACTATCGCCTAGGCTGATATAGCTACGAAGAAAAAGGAGGGAACCTAGCGGAATGATAAGAAGACCAATGATCCCCACAATTCGATTGACCGCATGGACCATATCGGACTCCTCATGAGACTTAACCTGCTTGGCTTCCAGGCTCAATTGGTTGATGTAGGAGTCGTTCCCAACTTTTTCCAATCGCGCTAAACCTTGACCAGCGATCACAAAGCTACCTGACATGAGTGAGTCTTGTGCTCCTTTTTTGACCTCATCAGCTTCACCCGTCAATTGCGACTCATCGACTTTTAGCTCTCCCTCTAGTAAGACCCCATCCGCATAGATCTGATCTCCAGCTTGAAAGCGGACCAGATCGCCCTCCACCAGCTGATCGATAGGTAAAGCGACTTCTTTTCCTTCACGAAGAGCGATCGCCTCACTCATATGTAGAAATTGCATCTGACGCAAGATACGTCTAGAGCGGACTTCCTGCACAATTCCAACTAAGGAGTTGGCCACGACAATCGGGACAAACAAGAGATTGTTCCAAGACTTCACTGCTACCAGCAAAATAGCCAAAATCAAAAATATCAGATTAAAGTAGGTAAAGACATTGTCTCGAATGATCTGCCCAATACTTTTTTCTGTCTTAATCGTGACCTTATTTTGCTTGCCCTCTTGGATCTTTTTGGCTACTTCTTCCTGACTGAGTCCTTCTAATCTATCCATTGCTTTCCTCACTCATGTATTTCCAAGGGCAATCCTTCTGGATCGAAGAAAAATGCCATCTTCTTACCATCAAAATCATCATAGCGAAGGCCTGTATTCTCAATACCTAGCTGATCCAATCTAGCTAGATACTCCTCTACATCTTCCACTTTAAAGGCCAGATGTCGTAGTCCCGCATGCTCGGGCAGGGGAAGCTTAGGCCGTTCTGGGGCCGTCGGTTTGATAAAGAGTTCTAAAGTCAGCTGGCCCTGGCGGAGATTGATCAAGATATCTCCGCGTTCGGGACGGTCATACTCACTGACAATCGCAAATCCCAACAGGTCCACATAAAAGTGCAACATGGCGTCGCGATCCCGTCCAATGATGGCAATATGATGAATCGTATCTAACTTCATCTGGTCCTACTTTCTATTTTCTATAAAAAGAAAAGGGAGTGGGGCAAGTGCCCTCTTCCCCCTAGACTTATTGTTGCAATACTTTTCGAGGCTTGGTCCCTTCAGCTGGTCCAATTACACCCGCTGCTTCCAACTCTTCCATGAGGCGAGTCGCCCGGTTAAAACCAACCGATAAGCGGCGCTGGATCATCGAAGCACTGGCTTTTTGGGTCTCGATGACGAGTGCCTTGGCCTCTTCAAAGAGAGGATCACCCTCGTCGGAGCTACCCATGCCTCCATCAAAGTCCGACTCCGATACTTCGCCTGGATCAAAGGCATCATCATAATCGGCTTCTGCCTGCTCTTTGACAAAGTTGACAATCCGCTCCACATCGTCATCTGAGATAAAGGATCCTTGTAGACGGATTGGGTGGTTTTCATCGATCGGTTTAAAGAGCATGTCCCCACGACCGAGCAGTTTCTCTGCCCCATTTTCATCCAAGATGGTCCGTGAATCGGTCCCAGATGATACCGCAAAAGCGACACGGGAAGGCACATTGGCCTTGATCAAACCTGAGATAACATCAACCGATGGCCGTTGGGTCGCCAAGATCATGTGGATCCCCGCTGCACGCGCCTTCTGTCCAAGGCGAATAATGGCATCTTCCACTTCTTTACTTGCGACCATCATCAAGTCTGCCAACTCGTCAACAATGACCACGATCAATGGGAGGGGCACTTGCTTCATCTCAGACTGGGCATTGTACTCAGCCACCTTGGCATTAAAGCCAGCAATATTGCGAGCACCCACTTTCGAGAAGAGCTCGTAGCGATTTTCCATCTCATCGACAACCTTTTGCAGGGCCCGACTGGCCTTACGTGGGTTGGTCACCACTGGAATCAAGAGGTGAGGAATATCATTGTAGACAGAAAGCTCCACCATCTTTGGATCGACCATCATAAACTTGACTTCGTCCGGACGGGCCTTCATCAAGATACTCGAAATAATGCCATTGACCGCTACTGACTTACCAGATCCGGTAGACCCCGCTACCAAGAGGTGGGGCATCCGAGCCAAATCAAAGGTTCGAGCTGAACCATCTACGGCCTTTCCAAGAGGAATCTCAAGGAGTTTAGCCGGATCTGTTTTAGACTGCTCCCACAATTCACGGAAGGAAACGGTCGCAATCTCTGAGTTGGGCACTTCAATCCCGACCAGAGATTTCCCTGGAATCGGCGCTTCAATCCGCACATCCTTTGCTGCTAGGGCCAAGGCCAAATCATCTGCTAGATTGGAGATGCGATTGACCCGCACACCGACAGCTGGCTTGACTTCATATTTGGTAACAGAAGGACCGATTTCCGCCCGCTCCACTGTCGCCTTGATGTTAAAGCTTGCAAAGGTTTCTTCCAAAATGCGGATGTTCTGGCGAACGATGTTTTTCTCTTTGGATTGATTTTTCGGCTTGTCAGGCGCGAAGAGATCAATGGTTGGAAGCTTGTACTGGAGGAGTTCCTTCGGTGTGAAATCCACTTGAACCTCTTCCCCATCGTCCTCGAATTCTTCGGCTACTGGAAGCTCTTCGTATGCTTCAGGCTCTTCAGGCCACTCTTCATCTGGCAGGTAGATCTCTGGTGTTGTTGGTGCGACAATTTCGGCTTCTGGGAAGGGCTCTGTGAACGGCTCCTCCGCCAACACTTCTCCTGTTTCAGGATCTACAGGATGCCCTTCCATTGAAAGGGGAATTGGAAGAACTGCACTTGCTTCTTCTTGCTCTCTTTCAGCTGCCGCAGCTTCCTCAGCAACTCTCACTTCCTTTTCAAGGAACTTCTGCTCGCGACGTTCTTTGCGTTTTTCCATAGAAGCGTGGAAGGCTTCCGATCCCTTTTCAAACAAATCATAGATGGAGTAAGGACTCATCAAGAGGATCCCCAATCCGATAAAGAGAAGGCCAATAAAATAAGAGCCAATATTTGAAAACAGGAAGGAAATCGGAGCATAAAGAAGGGCACCGATCATACCACCACCGGCAAAACTCTCCACTCGCAGATGAATCAAGTCTGCCATGATTCTTGAAAAGGTGACCTTGATTCCATTATTGTCTAAATGAAGGGAGGATACAAAGAAGGCCTGAAACATCAAGAGAACCCCAGCAAAGAAGCTTAGGAATCCTGAAATAACCCCTTCGTGTTTGTCCAGCCATTTAAAGGCATAGAGGTAGAAAAAAGTCGCTAAAATAGCCAAATAGGCCAAACTCCCAACAAACAGTCGGATTAAGTTGTAGGCCAAGACCCCTACTGCCCCCAATTTCAAAGCCGCAAAGACTAAAACCAGACTAATCAGAATGGTCACAATCATGCGATGAATCGCTTTTTTTCTTTCTAATTCTGCTTTGGACAGTCGTCTCGTCGACCGTGTTTTTTTTGATTGATTATTGTTTGCCATAACTTTTATTATATCACATTTCCAGGCCAGTTCTCTAGTAAAATCATTTCCAAACACGTGCAGAGTAAAACTGAAAAAAATGAAGCTAGAAACCGGTCCTAGCCCCATTTTGATCGGTAGGTATTGTAAGCGAAGATCGGGAAAGTTTTTAATGAAGCAAATAGACCCAGAATGATTTCCAAAAGATAAACACCCTAGCTGTTTGAAAAATGCTTATGGTAAGTCTACGAACGTCTTTTAAACCGAATGACGAGCAAGAAAATAAAGACTATCGTGAGGAAGCTCTGCCAATTCCCCAGTATCTGATTGATCTATAAAAACTTTACTTTGTTTAGCTGATGATTCATTCTTCCGATGGAACTTTATCCACTCTACAAACTCGTCATAAGAATAAATTTGTGTTTTATCCCCTCTTGTTTCGTCTGTAACATAAAGTTCCATATTTTCTTGACTTTTCAGCGCAAACTAATGTGTGATTTTATCACACCATTTGCGTTCATTGTATTGTTTGGACGGAAACAAATTTGATTTAAATAGTTTATATCTTTTCTACTTCAGGATATAATTTAGCAACCTTAGAATCAGAAATATTTATTTGAAACGGCTTCTAATTCATTAGAACAATTAAATTTTCGCTTCTTGAAAGATTATGCTTTTATTCATCTCTGGTTCATCATCCTTGATTCTTGCTGATTGATAAAGTGTCAGCCTTCTCCCCTTTAACAAGTAAAAACTAAATCTTTCCCACTCTTTAATTCATATGAAGTCAGCACATCTTAAGTACAAATCTGGTCCTTATCTACGCAATTGTTTTGTTAGCTCTTTAAAGATCTTCATCTGAGATAGAATATGGGATTGACCTAAGCAGAGATAGACTCCATAGAACATCATCAGACTCATACCATAGCTTCCTGGAAGATTGGCCATGATGTAATAAACTGCATGAAAGATGCTGGCATACAGAAAGGCCAGCCCAATCCACAGTTTACGATATAGCTTTGATTTCATTCTTAAAAGAAACTCCGCTCGCTTGTCCAGCGTCTCAATATGAAACTCTTCAAAATTTGGATCTTGCTCCATGGTCATCATACGTCTGATCAGTGTAGCAACCAACAACCAGCCCACTCCAAGCAAGATAGTTTTGTAAACTACAGAAATGGAATGGACCCAATGGGGAAATAGAATGAAAAAGCCAATGATAGCTGCTAGACCAAAAGTCCACCGATCAAATCGGACAGGCTTTTTTTGATGGTTCACATAAAGTCTCATTCTTATCTTATCTAGGTAATACTCTTTACCAGCAAAACGCATCATATAGATCAAACTCTTATTTCTTTCCATTTTATACCTCTCTTAATGTTCATCTGGGGCTCCCCATTCATGATACGATTTTTGAGGGAATTCGTTCATATCCCACCAAATCAACCTATCTCCCATCATACCGAATTTTCCATCTCTACGCAACTTTCTTCTTAATTAGTGATTTAGTCCAAAAAGAAAACACCCTTGTGGGCGTTAGCATTGATAGACTGAACCGCAATATCATCTTTTAAGTTCTACTCTTCTAGCACTATCTAGTCTGAAGAAGTCATCAGACTATTTCCCACTATACCAATGATCACAATGAAGACCCCTAAAAATCCTAGTGGGGTTGGGATCTGATCTCCTAGAAAAAGACAGCCTCCAAATAGGGTGAAGAGGACCTCGCCGGCCTGGGTAGCTTCAACAACAGCTAATTGCTGATGATTGTGTTTCACCAAGTTGGTTGCTTCAAAGAAGAGCATGGCCGCGATAACTCCTGAAAATACAGCTACGATCAAGGATTGGAGCATTTGCCCACCTGATGGTAAGCCTGCATCTACTCCTGCAAAGACGGCTAAGAGCAACCAAAAGGGAACACTCATTAAGGTCATCCCAAAGACCCGTTGGGTCGTTGATAATTGTTCTTCTTTACAATGAACTAGCATCTTGCGATTTCCCAATGGACAGGAAAAAGCAGCGATCAAAATTAAGATACTAGCTCTCACCACACCTTCTCCGAGACCTCGTCCAAAATATGGAATTTGAATCAATACGATTCCTAACAAAATCAGCAAAGTCATTCCAAACTGTTTTCCTGGAATCTTTTGGCCAAAAAGTGGGGTCAGAAGGAGACCTGCTAATATCGTAATCTGCCAGGTCGCAGCCACAAACCATGATTCTCCATAGATAGAAGCCATCGATAAGGGCGCATAAAAGAGGCCAAAGCCGAGCGTACTCCAGAGCAACCAAGTCCACGGGGCTCGTGCAATCGCTGACAAGACACCCTTTAATTCGCCTTTCTGCCAGACTAAAACAGCCATCATAGGCAAACTAAAAAGGTAGCGCAAACTAGCACTCCACATCCAGGAACCACCTGCCAGGTTCATACTTCGATTAAAAATAAAGGTAAATGCAAAAAAGAGAGCACCTAGGATACCAAACCAAAGGGCTCTCGCAAAATGTGATGATTTCATTTTTTGATGATCGTTCTCCTGTAGTTATCCTATTATACAGGAATTCGGAAATGCTTTCATCTGTTTTCTGCAATTTTTCAGAATAGTGTTTTCGACTTAAATTTTATCCAGATTTGAAAGTATCGCAAAATTAAGGTACAATAGAGAAAGACAACTATGTTGGAAAGGAAGAATATGAAAAAATTAATCGCACTACTATTATTTTCCGGCTTGGCTTTGACAGCTTGTTCGTCTAATAAGACTGACGCTAACTCTTCAAGTTCAAGCAAAGAAAAGACAGAGCAGACAGCAACTTCTAGCTCTAGTGAAAAAGATCAAAAGAAAATTGAAGAAGAACAAAAGAAATTAGAACAACTGCGCAAAGATTTTAACGATGCCATGACCAATGAAAATGCCGTCTTCCCACAACTCTCAAATGAAGTGGCTGAAGATGAAGCAGAGGTTAAAATCACGACAACTGAAGGCGACATCACTGTGAAGCTCTTCCCTAAATATGCCCCACTTGCAGTTGAAAACTTCTTGACCCACGCAAAAGAAGGCTATTACAATGGCTTGCTTTTCCACCGTGTTATTAACAACTTTATGATCCAAACTGGGGATCCTAAAGGAGACGGTACGGGTGGCGAATCTATCTGGAAGGACAAAGACAAATCCAAAGATTCAGGTACTGGTTTTGAGAATGAGTATTCTCCATACCTTTACAACCTTCGTGGAGCCCTTGCCATGGCCAATTCTGGTCCAAATACCAATGGTAGTCAATTCTATATCAACCAAAATAAGGATGATATTTCAAGTAAACTCCCAACTGACCGCTTCCCAGCTAAGATCATCGATGCTTATAAAAATGGTGGAAATCCAACCCTCGATGGTGGTAACTACACTGTCTTTGGCCAAGTGATCGATGGCATGGATGTGGTCGATAAAATCGCCTCTGCCGAAACCAATGATAAGGACAAACCAAAAACAGATATCAAGATTGAAAAAATCGAGATTTTAAAAGACTATGATTTCAAGAAATAATGAAAAGAGAACCGCGAGGTTCTCTTTTTAAGATATTGATAAACAATTTACATAAAATTAGCTAATAGATTCATTGGTAAAAAAAATGAATTCTAATTATTTAAGACATTCATCTACTGAAGCTTTCCGCTGTGAGAAAAGTGACTGAAACAGATTTGTTTCAGGCACACGGAATTATTGAGACCTTAGGCTCAATAATTAGTCATGGAACTTCGCAGAAGTTCGCTGACGTCCGCTCTCACCTAAGGAAAGTTTCTAAGAAGTCTTTAACTTCAATCTGAAAAGAGAACCGTGAGGTTCTCTTTTATTATCAAGTTAATTCATTAAAGTCCCAGATTTGGTCCATCCAGCCTTCATAGAAGTCTGGCTCGTGGCAAACCATGAGGATCGATCCCTTGTACTCTTTCAGAGCTCGTTTCAATTCTTCTTTGGCATCCACATCCAAGTGGTTGGTCGGCTCGTCTAGTACCAAGACATTGTTTTCACGGTTCATCAAGAGACAGAAGCGTACCTTGGCTTGCTCTCCACCGGATAACACCTGGATTTGGCTCTCGATATGTTTGGTGGTCAAACCACAGCGGGCAAGGGCGGCACGAACTTCTGCTTGGTTGAGAGCCGGAAAGGCATTCCAGACTGCCTCAAGCGGTGTCTGACGATTGCCCCCTTCGACCTCTTGCTCAAAGTAGCCAAGTTCGAGGTAATCTCCCCGCTCTACTTCTCCAGCAATCGGTGGGATGATTCCTAGCAAGCTCTTCAAGAGAGTGGTTTTCCCGATCCCGTTGGCCCCGATGATGGCTACCTTTTGATTGCGTTCAAAGGTTAGGTTCAGAGGCTTGGTCAAAGGACGGTCATAGCCAATCTGGAGATCCTTGGCCTGGAAGATAAAGCGTCCAGGAGTACGGGCATTTTTAAATTCAAAGGATGGCTTTGGTTTCTCACTTTGCAACTCAATGAGTTCCATCTTGTCCAGCTTCTTCTGACGAGACATGGCCATATTCCGTGTAGCCACACGCGCCTTATTGCGGGCTACGAAATCTTTCAAATCAGCAATCTCTTTTTGCTGACGCTCATAAGCCGCTTCCAATTGTGATTTCTTCATTTCATAGACTTCAAGGAATTGGTAGTAATCTCCTGAATAGCGGGTTAACTGCTGATTTTCCACATGGTAGACGATATTGATTACATCGTTCAAGAAGGGAATATCGTGGGAAATGAGGACAAAGGCATTTTCATAATTTTGCAAATAGCGCTTGAGCCAATCAATATGCTCTGCATCCAAGTAGTTGGTCGGCTCGTCCAAGAGAAGGATATCTGGTTTTTCAAGGAGCAATTTAGCCAAAAGGACCTTGGTCCGCTGCCCACCTGATAAGGAAGTCACATCTGTGTCCATGCCAAAGTCCATGACCCCAAGAGCACGCGCCACTTCATCGATCTTGGCATCCAAGGTATAAAAATCACGACTTTCTAGACGCTCTTGGAGTTCTCCTACCTCTTCCATCAAAGCATCGACATCGGCCCCCTCTTCCGCCATGGCCATATAGAGGTCATTGATGCGAGCTTCTGCTGTGAACAACTCATCAAAAGCGGTCCGTAAAACATCGCGAACCGTTTGTCCTTCTTCTAAGACCGAATGCTGGTCCAGGTAACCTGCCGTCACATACTTAGACCACTCGACCTTTCCTTCGTCAGGTTGCATTTTACCGGTCACGATGCTCATGAAGGTCGATTTTCCCTCACCATTGGCCCCGACCAGACCAATATGTTCTCCCTTTAGCAAACGGAAGGACACATCCTCAAAAATCGCACGGTCCCCAAAACCGTGACTCAAATTTTTCACTTCTAAAATACTCATGCTTGACTCTCTTTCGTAGATTTCACTCGTATGATTATATCATCTTCAACTCAAAATGAAAAGGGAGCCCAACTCCCTTTTCTTTTACAAATCTAAGTCTGCGTATGGTTTCCGGTAGCCCACTTGAACCACTTTTCCGTCTTTGACAAGTAGGGGGCGCTTGATCAGCATACCGTCGTTAGCCAAAAGATCCGCTGCTTCTTCTATTGTCAGTTGATCCACCTTATCTTTCAAGCCGAGTTCCCGGTATTTCATCCCACTAGTATTAAAGAAAGACTTGATTGGTAGGCCAGATGCTGCCATCCAGTCTTGCAATTCTTGACTAGTCGGTGTTTCGGTTACAATATTTTGGCTCTGAAACTCACATTGGAGACCGTCCAATTCTGATTTAGCCTTTCGACAAGTCGAACATTTTGGGTATTCAATAAAGGTATACATCGATTTCATTTCTCCTTCCAGGTAATTCCTTCGTGTTGTAAGAGCCAGCGTTTACGATCGAGTCCAGACGCATAGCCTGTCAATTCTCCATTTTTTCCCATCACGCGGTGACAAGGGACTAGAATTGTCAAGGGATTGCGCCCAACAGCTTGTCCCACGGCCTGAGCAGAACCACAAGAAAGATCCTGGGCAAGCTGCCCATAGGTCTTGGTCTCACCATAGGGGATCTCTCGCAACAACTGCCATACCCGCTCTTGAAAGGCTGTTCCCTGCGGCGCTAGTGGAAAGCTGATCGCAATTGGGGCCCCAGCAAAATAATGGTCCAACCACTCCTTCACCTTCTCATGGTAGGGATGGAACTGCTCCAGCGCCCCAAAAGGATCAGACGCATCTTCTTTCGGATCATAAAAATCAAGCTCTACAAGGCCTTCCTTACTGACAATGATCGAAAGGAGTCCCATAGGGCTCTCATAGAATTGTTTAAGATAGAGTGTCATTGTAGGCCGCTTCTGCTCTTTGGTCCCAGCGGTCCTCTTCTGAGACCACTTGGAACAAACTGGTTTCTGCTTTTCGTTTGATCTTTTGATAAGCCAGACGGACGCCATCAATTGGGACCTTTCCACAATAATGGTAGCCTAATTTTTCAAGCAAATGTTGCATGACCAGATTATCTGGGTGGGTATCGCAACGGAAATCAGGCCCTTTTTCTCCTTCGATCAAACCTTGAAGGAAGGTCTGAGCCACCCCTTTGCCAGCAGCTTCTTTAGCCACAGCGACACGATGAAAGGTAACATACATATAGTTGTCATGCTCCCACTTGCCATCGTAAATCTCATTATAGGCCACTTCATTTCCCTTGTGGACGGCTGCATAAGCGACGATTTCCTGATCTTCAACGGCCACATAACCACGACTTTCTAGAATATCCTCAAAAATGATCTCTTCATCTGGATAACCATCCTGCCACTGATTGACCTGTCTTTGAGCCAGGCTTTCCTTAGCATCTTGGATGATTTCCATAATTCGCTGGATCTCATTTGGATAAGCCATTCTAATTTCCATCCTGCTTCCAACCTTTCCTACTCTTGATGGTAACGAGCATAGAGCTCACTTTTTTGCAGGCCGTATTGTTTAGCGACCTGTTTGATTGCTTGATTCTTCTTCATCCCCTCTTGGACCAAGGTATCGATCTCTTGGATCAAGTCGACCTCTTCTAGGTCTAACTCTTCTTCTTTGGCTCCTTCGACGATTAAGAGGCACTCCCCTTTGAGGGGATTTTCTTCAAGAAATGCGACTAACTCTGAAATGCTGCCGCGAGTATATTCTTCGTAGATCTTGGTCAATTCACGAACCAAGACAACCGGACGATCCCCATAGACAGCCAACATATTCTCTAAGGTCACCTTCACCCGATGGGGCGACTCATAAAATATCTGTGTCTCCGGATAGGCCACTTTTTCTTGGAAAAAGGCCTTTTGTTGCCCCTCTTTGCGAGGTAGAAATCCGTAAAAAATATGAGGTTGAGGTGCTAGGCCACTGGCAATCAAGCCAGTAATCCCTGCACTTGGACCAGGAACAGCTACGACAGGAATCTCGCGTTCAATCGCTGCCTTAACCAAATCATGACCAGGATCAGAGATACTTGGGAGTCCTGCATCTGAGACCTGCGCCAAATCTTTTCCAGATTCTAAATGGGCGATCAGATCTGGAATTTTCTCCTGGGCATTATGCTCATGAAAGCTAGTCTGGGGAGTCCTAATCTCAAAATGCTTGAGCAAGAGGCCTGTATTTCTGGTATCCTCAGCTGCGATCAAGTCCACATCCTTTAAGGTCTGGACCATGCGGTAACTCATATCCTCGCGGTTACCGATCGGTGTTGGGACCAGGTAGAGGACCCCTGTCTTCTTTTCCCCTTTAAAACTTCGTTGGATCTGCATGCTTACTCCCTAAATAACAACTCGTCACAAAACATACACTCTTCATCGTTCTCACGGCGTTGACCATAGGAATAGGTGCAAATGTGAAAACCATCATTGTAAATGCGTTGCAAATTTTCACGGCCATGGTGTTGGGACTTTGTGGAGGAGGTCTTCTCGACTTCCCCCAAACGCTCTCTCAATTTATCATTTTCTAAGCGAAGAGCTGTATTTTCTTCGATGACTTGTTTCAAATTTTTCTTGATGGCTTCGACTTCAGCCAAGGTGACCAACAAATTCTGAGAAAAGCCGTCTAAAGCATCAAATAATTCTTTTTTATTCATTCTGACTCCTTAACTTTCTAAGCTCAAAACCATATATTCTAGAGCATTTTGAAAAGAAACATTGGCCTTCCACATGGTGCGAGCAAGACTCAATTTTTCCAGCTGCTGCTGGGATTTACTCAAACACAACTGCTCTTCTAAAGCCAACTCCATCAAACGAAAAGCCTGACTTTGTTTTTCCTTATCATCTGCTAAGCTCACCAATCGGGTCACTTCCAAATAGGCGCGATTCAAATTGGAGTGACAACGTTCGATGAACTGATTACAAACTTTAGCCAACTCAAAAAAAGTAGCATTCTTTTTTTGCTGCTCTGCCTCTTCAAGACTAAAACTAAATCGAGCTACTAGACTTGCCTGCGATTTAATCAAACCTTCTTTTTCTAGACGTTCGGTAAGGTAGGCTTGCTTTTTTGGAAAATGGACCTGCTGGGCCCGACTCTTGATGGTCGGTAAAATCAAGTTTTCATCGGATGTCAACAAGAAGAGATAGATCTCACTCTGGGGCTCTTCCATAACCTTTAAGAGAGAATTTGCTGCATTGGTGTGCATCTTGTCCGCATCTTGGACGATAAAGACCTGCCGACTTCCTTCAAATCCGGATTGAGAAAAGTCTTGAACGAGCGAGCGAATACGATCAGTCTTTATGATCTGGTTGACTGGACGCACGATCTTCACATCTGAGAATTCTTCTTCAGCAATCAAGCGACAGGATCGGCATTTGCCACAAGGCCAGACTCCTTGCAAGTCTTCGCAAAACTGACTCTGAGCTAGCAAGAGGGCCATCTCAAAACTGGCAAACGAACCTGTAAAGAGATAAGCATGACTGAGCTGTTTATGTTCTAGGATCTGGGTGAAGCGCTCCACCAGTTCTGGCTGGAGCTGTTGGATCTCTTCTAGCTTCATTTCAATGTCCCCAAGCGATTTTCTAAAACAGCCAAAACATCCGCAAAGACTGCTTCAAAGGATTGACTGGCATCGATTTTCACGATGCGCTCTGGTTCCTTTTCATACAAGGCCAAATAACCTTGTCTGACTTTTTGGTGAAGCTCCAATCCTTCCAAATCCAAACGATTGACTTCCCGCTCTTGGTTTTTCGCAATTCGTGCGAGCCCTTCTTCGACATCCAGATCAAAGTAAAGGGTGAGGTCTGGCTTAAGACCATCTGTCGCGAATTGATTGAGCCACTCGATGTCTTCCACACTCAGACCGCGACCATACCCTTGATAAGCCACCGAGCTGTCAATAAAGCGGTCCATCAAGACAACCTTCCCAGCTGCAAGGGCTGGCAAGACACGTTCCACCAAATGCTGCCGGCGACTAGCAATATAGAGCAACAACTCGGTCTTGGCATCCATACTAGTATGGCCTGGATCCAAAATGACTTGGCGGATCTTTTCGGCAATGTCGACACCACCTGGTTCACGGGTTGTAATAAAAGGAATTCCTTTTTCTTCAAGTAGAGGCAAAATGGCTTCTAGGACCGATGATTTTCCCGCTCCTTCTGGACCTTCAAATGAAATTAATGTACCGTTTACCATAGTATCCTCTTTCTAGTTTTCTTCTCTTTATTTTACCAAAAATAAGGGTAAAAATCTTGTATTTTAGGAGAGAAAATTTTTCAAAGTCATTTTCATTTTTTCACTTTTTTGTTACAATGTTCTTATAAAGTTTTAGGAGACAACCTATCATGTTTAAATTTAAAGATATTCTGGCTATCATTTTTGGGGCCGGCATTTTTTCGTTTGGGATCTATTTTTTGGTCATTCCCTTTCACTTCTATGAAGGAGGAGCGACAGGGATTACCTTGATCACCTATTACCTCTTCAAAATTCCTGTATCCATCATGAACTTGCTGATCAATATCCCTCTCTTCGTTTTGGCTTGGAAGCTGCTGGGCAAGAAATCTCTTTATCTGAGCTTACTGGGGACCTTTTCAGTTTCGGCATGGATGGCAATTTTTGAGGCCATGCCCCTCAGCCACCACTACCATCACTTTATTTTTACAGCCTTTAAAGGAGATATTCTGCTTGCCTGTATTGCCTCAGGGGTTGTCCTTGGTTTAGGTCTAGGGATCATCTTCAATGCCGGTGGAACTACTGGAGGAACAGATATCCTCGCTCGCACCTTTAATAAATACACTTCCCTCAGTATGGGAAAACTCATGTTGATTGTAGATGCCATTGTTCTGACAACTGTTGTCGTAGTCTTCCAAGATGTCCGTACCGCCATGTATACCCTCTTCTTCATCCTGATTGACACCCTTGTGATCGACTTGATTGGAGAAGGTGGTTTTGCTGGAAAAGGCTTCCTCATCGTTACATCTAAACCAGAAGAAATTGCAAAAAAAGTATCCGACGATCTGGGTCGCGGGATTACCTTTATCCGCGGGATGGGCTATTACAGCCGTAAGGACCTGGATATTGTCTACTGTGTCGTTTCACGGAATGAGATGAAACAAATGAAAGACATCATCAATCAGATTGATCCATTCGCCTTCATCACCATTTCTGAAGCCCATGAAATTCTCGGCGAAGGCTTTACTTTAGATAAAGAAAAACAACCCATTAACCGTTAATAGAAAAAATCAGGCTAGATTTTCATCTAGCCTGATTTTTTATTAAATAGCTTTTGCGCTAGTTCGAGTGATTTCATCGACTTTCAAACCGTTGGCTTCAAATTTAGTACGGATTCCTTCTAGATCTGTCACCCCATCAATTTGAACTTCGATGACGACACGATCGTCTTTGGTTGGGATATTGACTGTATTTGCGATGTTATACCCTTCTTCAACAATCAAGTGAATGATTTGTTCTAGAACGCCAACCTTATCTTCCGTCACGAAGCGTACACGGACTCCTTCTTCTCCATAACCGGACACTTCAAGGAAGGCACGGAAAATATCACGATCCGTGATGACACCGGATACTTGCTCATTGTCCACGACTGGAAGAATTCCCACCTTGTTCTTATACATGAGGTAGGTCGCATCTTCTAAGCTTGCAAATTTTGAGACGGTAATGACATCGCGAAGCATCACATCTTTGACCTTGGTTTTGTTCAACAGATAGTTCATTTCATAAATCGATAAGCTTGTTGCTTTAGATGGACTTGCTTCTGCAATCGTACCTTCTGTCACCAAGCCAACTAATTGATCATTTTCAATGACTGGCAAACGGTGCAAACCTTGTTCGCGCATCAAATCTGCCGCGTGGGCAATTGTAGTATCTGGACTAATGTAAACTACTTTACGTGTCATAAAATCTTTAACAGCCATAACAAGTTCTCCTATGCTTTTACTAGTTTTATTATACTTGATTTTAAGAATGATTTCAAACGCTTTCAGCAGTTTTCTCTTGTTTTCAAAATTTAGAAAAATCAAACAAGAGGGATGAAAAAAGAAAGGTCTTCAGGACCTTTCTTTTTAATATTCTAGTGAACTTTAGAAATCTTATCCACCAAGGTAGGCCTTGCGGACTTCTTCTGAGGCTAAGAGTTCTTTTCCTGTTCCGGTAAGAACGACTTTCCCTGTTTCCAAAACATAACCGCGGTCTGCGATAGCAAGGGCCTTATTGGCATTTTGCTCGATCAAGAGAACAGTTGTTCCTTGTTTTTGGATATCTTGGATGATATCAAAGATTTCTTGGATAAAGATTGGAGCCAATCCCATAGAAGGTTCATCCAGAAGCAAGAGTTTTGGCGTTGACATAAGTGCACGACCCATTGCTAGCATTTGTTGTTCCCCACCAGATAGGGTTGCTGCATCTTGGTTCTTCCGTTCTTCCAAACGTGGGAAACGGGAGAAGACTTTCTTCAAGTTAGCTTGATTTTCTTCTCGATCTTTCTTCAAGAAAGCTCCCATCTCCAAGTTTTCCATAACAGTTAAGCCTGGAAAGACGTGGCGGCCTTCTGGAACTTGAGAGAGTCCGGCTGCTACAATCTTTTGAGCAGGAACCTTTTGAATCTCCTGTCCCAAAAACTCGATTTTCCCAGCACTTGGACGCACCAAACCTGAAATGGTACGAAGAATAGATGTTTTCCCAGCACCGTTAGCACCGATAAGAGAAACAACTTCCCCTTCGTTTACCTCGAAACTGACATCACGGACAGCCTGGATCATGCCATAGTGTATAGAAAGATTTTCAACTTTTAACATAGACATTAGGCTTCACCTCCTAGATAGGCTTCGATTACGCGTTTGTTGGTCTTGATTTCATCTGGCGTCCCATGGGCAATCAAGCGACCATATTCCAATACATAAATCCGTTCTGTTACTTCCATGACCAAGCTCATATCGTGCTCAATCAGCATGATCGTAATATTAAATTCTTTTTGAATGCGACGGATCAATTGGGTCAATTCTGCTGTTTCTTGAGGGTTCATCCCTGCAGCAGGTTCATCCAAGAAGAGGATTTTTGGCTCTGTAGCAAGGGCACGAACGATCTCCAAGTGACGTTGTTGTCCGTATGCTAAGTTTTTGGCCAAGGTATCTGCTTCCTTTTCCAAACCAAAAATCGCTAACAATTCAAGGGCTTTCGCTTTCAAAGCTTCTTCATTCTTGTAATAGCTTGGCAAGCGGAAAAGACTCGCAAAGACATGTGGTTTATGGTGATTAGCAAAGGCAATCAAGACATTGTCCAAAACGCTCAAATCTTTAAAGAGACGAATATTTTGGAAAGTACGTCCCAGACCACCTGCAGCGATTTTATAAGGTGCTTTACCATTTAGGAGCTGACCATCTAAGGTAATGGTCCCTTCACTTGGTTCATATACCCCTGTTAGGAGGTTGAAGAGGGTTGTTTTACCGGCACCGTTGGGTCCGATCAACCCAACCAATTCCCCTTCATTGAGTTCCATGGTCACATCCCCAACGGCTGTCAAACCACCAAAGTTTTTTGTTAAATTTTTTACTTCAAGAAGTGCCATTAGTTAGCCTCCTTTTTTGAGAGTAGTTTTTTCAAGCTGAATTCCCATGTTCCAAGAAGACCACCTGGACGGAAGATCATCACGAGAATCAAAGCCAATGAGTAAATGATCATACGGACACTTGAGAAGTCTTGAAGCACCATGTTCAAGATACCCAAGACGATGGCTGCTACAACTGTTCCTGACATTGATCCTAAACCACCAAACACGACAATGATCAAGACATTAATGGTATTGGTGAAAGAGTAATCTTTAGGAACAACAGAGCCAATAAAGCCGGCTTGGAGAGATCCAGCAATCGCCGCTGTGATCGCACCAAATACAAAGGCGATGACTTTGACCTTGGTCGTATTGATCCCAACAGATTCTGCCGCGATTTCATCTTCACGAACAGAAAGGGTAGAGCGTCCAATTGGACTGCGTAAGAAGTTAATCGTAAAGATCGTTGTAATTACAACAAAGAGGTAAACCAATTGCCAAGTTGTAAAGGCCGGCAAACCAAGGATCCCAGCGGCACCATTTGTTAGAGTACCACCATTGACGATCAAGATCCGGATGATTTCAGAAACCCCAAGTGTCGCAATCGCGAGGTAGTCCCCTTTCAAACGAAGGGTTGGAACCCCAACGATCAAGGCAACGACACCAGCAATCAAAGCACCTAAAACCATCGCACCAAAGAAGGCCCCGTAGGTTGGTGATTTGGAACCGAGAATGGCTGCTGAGTAGGCACCAATTGCCATAAATCCGGCATGCCCGAGTGAGAATTGACCTGAGAAACCAACAATGAGGTTCAAGCCAACTGCTAGGATAATGTTAATCCCGATTTGTTCCAAAATTTGGATATAGAAGAGATTGAGCACACCCGCTGCAACCAAGACTTGGATCAAGGCAAAACCTGCGACCAAAAGACCAAGCCAGACTAAATTCACTTTTAAATTTTGTTTCATGGCTTACACCTTCTCTTTCACATTTTTACCGAGGATACCTGCTGGACGGATGAGCAAGATCACAATCAAGATGGCATACACAATGGCATCACGGAAGTCTGAAAGACCGATCGCTGTAGCGAAGGTTTCCAACAAACCGATGACAAATCCACCTAGGGCAGCACCTGGAATGATTCCGATCCCTCCAAGAACGGCTGCGACAAAGGCTTTGATCCCTGGTGTCATCCCCATCAAAGGCTCGATCGAGTTGTAATACAAACCGATCAAAACACCACCAGCACCTGCCAAGGCTGATCCCAAAGCAAAGGTAAAGCTGATCGTACGGTTTACGTTAATCCCCATCAATTGAGCGGCATCACTATCGACAGATACAGCCCGCATGGCTTTCCCCATCTTTGTCTTTTGAATAATAAATTGAAGAGCGACCATCAAGAAAACAGACACTCCCAAGATCATCAACTGAATATTGGAGATTGAAATCGGACCGAAGTTGTAACGAACCGTTTTAATCACTTGCGGGAAGGACCGGGTATTGGCACCTACGAAGAAGACCATCCCATATTCGAGTAAGAAAGAAACCCCAATCGCTGTGATCAAGGCTGCAATCCGAGTCGAATGACGAAGCGGACGATAAGCCAGGTATTCAATTACAACCCCTAAAATAGCTGTTCCAACCATGGCTAGAAGCAAAGCTACAAAGAAGTTCACTTTCCATGAGTTCAATAAGAAATATCCCATAAAGGCACCTACCATGTAGATATCCCCATGGGCAAAGTTGATCAATTTGATAATTCCATACACCATGGTATAACCGAGGGCCAAGAGTGCATAGACGCTTCCCAAGATTAGACCGTTCACTAATTGCTGGAGCATTTGAACCATCCTTTCTAACAATAAAGAGCGAGGCCAGGAATTTTCATTCTCCCAGCCTCTTGTACAAACAACAAATGATAATTATGGTTTAACAGACTCTACAGATTTGACTTTACCTTCTTTCAAGCCAATCATCAGAGCTGATTTAACCGGGTTGTGGTTCTTGTCGATTGACATTGTACCAGTCACACCTTCCAAGTCTTTCAACTTCGCAAGGTTATCTTTCAATTCGACAGAGTTCTTAGCACCTTTAGATGCTTCAGCAACCATGTAAACTGAATCATACGCCAAAGCTGCGAACATTGAAGGTTCTTCGTCGTATTTCGCTTTGTATGCTTCTACGAATTTCTTAGCTTTATCAGTCATTTCACCTTCAGTAGAGAATCCAGCTACGTAGTAGATATCAGTAGCTGCAGCAGGTGTTGCTTGTTCAACGAATTTAGCATCGCTAAATCCATCCCCACCAATGATTGGTTGTTTGATTCCCATACCACGTGCTTGGTTTACGATTTTACCAGTTTCAGTGTAGTACCCTGGAAGGACAATCGCATCGAAGTCTTTGTCTTTGATTTTTGTAAGAGCAGCTTGGAAGTCTGTATCCTTAGATTGGAATGTTTCTGTTGCTACGATTTCACCTTTGTAAGATTTCTTGAAGGCTTCAGCAATCCCTTTCGCATAGTCAGATGAGTTATCGTAGTAAAGAACGACTTTCTTCGCTTTCAAGTTATCCGTTGTATATTTAGCAATGATTTTTCCTTGGAAACTATCGATGAAGGTTGCACGGAAGAGGTAATCTTGACCTTTTGTCAAATCATCTTGAGTTGCAGATGGTGTAACCAATGGAACACCTGCTTTACCAGCATTGGCAACGGCTGCTGCAGTAGCACCTGAAGTTGCAGGTCCTACAAGAGCGTTCACTTTTGATTGAGTGACAAGGTTTGTAGTGACTGTAGCTGCTTCAGCTGTTTCAGATTTGTTATCTTTATCTGTGACAACAATCTTCTTACCGTCAGCTCCACCCTTAGCGTTGATTTCATCAACGGCCAATTGAGCACCTTTTTGTTCAGCACTACCGTAGGCTGCTACTTCACCAGTTTTTTCAAAGTTAAAACCGACTTTTAGTTCCTTGCCGATTTCGTTACCAGTTGTGTTTGAACCTGAAGTAGAAACTTCACCACAAGCAGCAAGAAGAGCGACACTTGCAATGGTTAAAAATGAAAGAGCAAATTTTTTCTTCATTAGTAATGATCTCCTTAAATGAATCTTAAAATAAATACATTAAGAATATACCGAATTATCTGACAATTGTCAATAAAAAAAGCGCAATCCATCAAATGATTGCGTTTTCTAACCTTCTGTGACCAAAGATGGGATCTCCAATCGTTGCAAACTCCCCACAAAATCTGTATCTAAATCTTTAAGATGGCAAGGCAAGACCTTTTTGACATAACGTTCTTTCTTTAAGTCTTCCATGACTTGATCGGCCTTGTCACTGTCCACATACAATTGGACATAACGGCATTTCTTAGAATGGTACAAAACATCTCCGACAGATTGTAATTTTTTCCCGTCTCGATTGTAATACAATTTAACAATCAAGCCTGTTCTTTCTTGTTTCTCAAACATGGTCAATCCCTTTCTCGTTCTGTTACTAGTATATCAAATTTCAAAAAAAAGAACTACTCTTTTATGAGAGCAAAAAAGAGAGTGGGACAGAAATCGGTCATTCGTTAGAATTCGATTTCGTCGTCCCACCTCCGCACAGTTGAGTAGGGCTGTAAAAGCTGATGAAATCAGCGTAGTAGAGCCCACTCAACCACTGCGTTTTGCTCGACAATCCAAAAATAATTGAGAGGCTAGGACTTTTGTCCCAGCCTCTTGACGGACCTTCCCACAGGATGGTTTAGCCCAATTTATTATTGGCCATGATTTCATCAATAAAGCCATATTCAAGTGTTTCTTGCGCACTCATCCAATTGTCACGTTCAGCATCTGCATGCACTTTTTTAATGGATTGACCTGAATTCTCCGCAAGGATTTTTTCCAAGTTATTCCGTGTTTTGAGCAAATGTTCTGCTGCAATCGCCATGTCGGTTTGTTGGGTACCGCCACCAGTACCACCCATTGGTTGGTGAATCATATACTCGGCGTTTGGCAACATGAAGCGTTTGCCCTTCGCACCGCTTGAAGCAATGACAGTTCCCATAGAAGCTGCCATCCCCATGACAATAGTTTGGACATCTGACTTGATAAAGTTCATGGTATCCACGATAGCGAGACCTGCAGAGACAGATCCCCCTGGTGTATTGATATACATATAGATATCTTTTGTATTATCTTGGGCATCCAAGAAGAGCAATTGAGCGATAATGGAGTTAGCCATTTGGTCCTCAACTGGTCCTGTTACCATGATAATTCGATCTTTCAACAGTCGGGAATAAATATCGTAAGAACGTTCTCCACGACTGGTTTGTTCAATAACTACTGGAATCATCTATTCTTCTCCTTTAGTATCCATTCATTCTCACGATTCGTGAGGTTCAAAGTATATGTGCTATTATAAACCAATGGTCAAAAAAGGTCAAATCTTAAGCACCTTTCGGACGAATCATGAATGTTTCTTATTTGGTACCGAATAAACGGTCACCTGCATCACCAAGACCAGGAACAATATAGCCATGTTCATTCAAATGATCATCGAGGGCTGCTGTAAAGATATCAACATCTGGGTGAGCTTCTTGAAGAGCTTTCACCCCTTCTGGCGCTGATACCAAGCAGACAAATTTGATATGGCTAGCGCCACGTTTTTTCAAGGAATCAATCGCTAGAATAGCGGATCCACCTGTAGCAAGCATAGGGTCTACTACAAAGATACGACGTTGATCAATATCTTCTGGCAATTTCACCAAGTATTCAACTGGTTTCAAGGTTTCTTCATCACGGTACATCCCGATATGGCCAACCTTAGCAGCTGGTACCAAACTCAAGAGACCATCAACCATCCCAATCCCTGCACGAAGAATTGGGACAATGGCCAATTTCTTCCCTGCGATTTGCTTTTGAACGGTTTTGGTAATAGGAGTTTCAATTTCAACATCCTCAAGAGGCAATTCCCGCAAAACTTCGTAGCCCATCAACATAGCAATCTCATCTACCAATTCACGAAAGGCCTTTGTAGAGGTATCTGTACGACGAAGAATAGATAATTTGTGTTGAATCAGTGGATGTGTAATAACTTCTAGTTTTCCCATTTTTGAGATCCTTCTTTCTAAGCTGTTATTATTCAAAAAAGAGCTATGATAAAAGTGGAGTCAAGCTCTACTCTTTCTTTCAGTCCCTCTTTGATACTCACAGCACATGGAAATCTTCATTTCCAACTTTACATTCGTCTTATTATACCAAATTTTACAAAAAAAAGAGAGCCCTTACACTTAATTTTTGAAGTTCGGACTCACTCTTTCTATCAATCAATTATAACCATTCTTTGTATTTCTTAATATAGATACGTTTGACAACCGTCACACTCAGCATATAGAGGACGATAATCGCAAACAATAGAACAAAGTACAATCCATTTAGTTGGCTCAACTTCAAGATAGAAGCCAAAGGACTATATGGAAGGGAGGTTACAAAGAAGGCCGCTGCTAGAGTCGTCACCACGACTGAGAAGGCTGGACGACTTTGGATAAATGGCAGTTTTGGTGAACGCAACATATGGATAACCATGGTTTGAGACCACATAGATTCGATAAACCATCCAGTTTGGAACACCATGATAAAGGCTGCTGCATCTGCTGCTCCATGGTTGTAGCCATGACCTAAAATCATAGGAACAACAAGGAAGTAAAGAAGCATGTAGGTAATAATATCAAATACAGATGAAATGGGACCGATCCAGGCCATAAAACGCATGATAGAGTTTGCTTCCCAGATACGAGGTTTCTTGAGGAATTCCTTGTCGACATTATCAAAAGGAAGGGCGATACAAGAAAGATCATAGATAAGATTGAGCACAATTAAATGAACAGGAGCCATCGGAAGGAAAGGCAAAAAGATGCTGGCAAAGAGAAGAGAAAAGATGTTCCCGAAGTTAGAAGAGACCGTCATCTTGATGTACTTGGTCATATTGGCATAGACCTTGCGGCCTTCAACCAAACCTTTTTCAAGGACCATCAAGTCCTTATCTAGAAGGATGACATCTGCCGTTTCTTTGGCAATATCAACAGCTGTATCCACGGAGATCCCAACGTCTGAGACCTTCATAGATGGAGCATCGTTAATCCCATCTCCCATGTAACCAACCTTGTGGCCATTGTTCTTGAGGCTTAGGATGATCCGCGCTTTTTGATCTGGTGATAATTTGGCAAAGACCGTTGTTGTTTCCACAACTTGTGCTAACTCTTGGTCAGTCATCGTATCGATTTCGCTTCCCAAAAGAATCCGCTCGACATCTAGTCCTACTTTTTCACAGACAGCTTGGGTGACCTTTTCATTGTCCCCAGTTAAGATCTTGGTGGTTACCCCATATTCTGCAAGGGCTTTGATCGCTGGAGCTGCAGAAGGTTTTGGTGGATCAAGAAAGGCAAGGTAACCGGTTAGGATCATGTCTCCTTCATCTTCAACACTAAAGATGTCATTTTCGTCCAAGTCGGTTTTGTAGCTGACGCCCAAAACACGAAGACCTTGTTCATTTAATTGAGCAACTTCAGCGAGGACCTCTTGACGGACTCCATCTGTCAGGCGTTTAATCTCTCCCTTGTACTCAACATAAGTCGATACAGAAAGCATTTCTTCCAAGGCACCCTTGGTCACCATGCTGACCACACCGTCTTCGTCTTTGACAATGACACTCATGCGACGACGTTCAAAATCAAAGGGCAATTCATCAATCTTATGGAAGGTTTGATCCAGATCGCGAACAATCTCATGTTTCTTGGCTTCTTTCTGGGTTCGATTGATAATCGCCCGGTCCATCAAATTTTTTAGCCCGGTTTGGAAATAGGAATTCAAGTAAGCCCGACGAAGAACTGATAGATCCAATTCGCCATGGATATCAAGCGGATACTCCAAAACGATTTCATCTTGGGTCAAGGTACCTGTCTTATCTGTACACAAAATATCAATAGCCCCAAGGTCTTGGATGGCATTGAGTTTTTTGATAACGACTTTTTCCTTGGCCATGATGATGGAGCCCTTAGCTAGACTCGCTGTAATAATCATCGGCAACATTTCAGGAGTCAAACCAACCCCAACGCTGAGGGCAAAGACACCCGCTTCTAACCAGTCACCATCTGTGAGGCCATTGATCACAAAGACAACGGGCACCATCACTAACATGAGCCGAATCAAGAGCCAAGAGATGGTATTCATTTCTCTCTCAAATGAGGTTGGTTCGTCATAGGTGTTGATGGTTTGCTCAATAGCTCCCATCATGGTTTCATCCCCCACGACCAAGACCAAGGCTGTCGCCCGTCCGGAGATGACATTGGTTCCCATAAAGGCCAAGCTCTCACTCTCCAAGAGACTCTCTAGATTTTGACTGTCGGCTTTTCTGAGACAAACCTTTTCAACAGCATCACTTTCCCCTGTGAGACCCGATTGTTGGACAAAGAAGTCACGGGAATCGATCAAGACCACATCTGCTGGAATCATATCGCCGGCACTTAGTTTGATCACATCTCCTACGACGATTTCATCGATCGGAATTTCTTGTTCTGATCCATCACGCAGAACGGTCGCTGTATTGACAATCATACGTGATAAGTTGCTAGCTGCTTTGTCGCTCCGCAATTCTTGAATGAAGCGGATACCACCAGAGATCAAGACCAAGGTCACAATGATGATGGAGGTCGTTGGATCCTGTTCACCTGGTTTTGCTAGCCAGACATTGGTGATGAAGGAAACCAGCGCAATGACCAACAAAATCACTGTAAAAGGATTGATGATCGATTCGTAGATCTTTTTGATCATAGAATCTTCTTGACCTTTTGTGATGACATTTTCGCCATAAATATCGCGGTTTTCTTCTACTTGATCGTCAACCAAACCAAGGGCACTGGTTTTGTAGGTGGCAAAGGTGCTTTCAAGTTGTTCTTGAAGAGCAGCAATGAGTCTTTCTTTATTTGTTTGCATTGGTATCTCCTTTTTCAATCAGGAGCCAATCACTTTTGGAGTCCCTACGACACAAATCAGCGATTGGCTGGTTCGGTGCGGTTCGGGATGATCGTCGATTTGTATCATAGCTCTCTCCTTTCTCTTTTCTTGGTAAGGCATCAAAAAGAGTCCTACCCTCGATCGGTAGGACTCATGAAACTCGTCATTTATTTTTCAATCAAAACTCTCAAAAAACTGACCGTCCAAGCTTTAGCTCCGCAAGGCAATGAAATGAGCTTAGTCTTGACCTTTGCGATCAGGACTGTTAACCAACGAGTAGTGTCTCCACTGCTTTGCGGTAGTCATCCGTATCCTTGTGGTAGCCTCACCTACCGTATTTCGAGTTTATTGTACTCCTTCACTTACAGAAAGTCAACACTTATTTGTGAAAAGTATCAACTAAACGTTTGGTAATTTCTTCAATGAGGGTGAAGGGAGCTGCCACATTGAGGCGGGCATGCAAGTTTCCTTCTTTTCCAAAATCTGTTCCACGGTTCAAAATCAATTTGGCTTGGTCATGAATTTTAGCATGCAGCTCATCATCGGTATAAGGATAGGCTGAAAAGTCCAACCAAAGAAGATAGGTTCCTTGGGGCTTCATGACACGGATTTGTGTCTTTTCATGCAATTCATCTACCACATAGTCGATGTGTTTTTCAAAGACTTGTTTGAGCTCCGTCAACCAAGGTTTACCATGGCGATAAGCCGCTTCTGTTGCAATATAGCCCAAGCCTGAGATTTCATGTTGATTATTGGCCAATTGCCGTTGTTTAAAAGCCGTACGAAGCTTTGGATTTTCAATGACCACATAGGAATTTTTTGTTCCTGCAATATTGAAAGTCTTGGTTGCACTGGTTAAGATCAAGCTGAAATCTTTAAAGCTTGGATCAACTGTGTTAAAGCTGGTATGACGGTGGCCAAACAAGGCCAAATCTTGGTGGATCTCATCTGAAACGAGAAGGACACCATGTTTTTGACAGAGGTGGCCGATTTTTTCCAAGACTTCACGATCCCATACACGGCCTCCAGGATTGTGCGGATTACACAAAACATAGAGTTTCACCTCTTGCTCTACAATGTCTTTTTCCAGCTGATCAAAATCAATTTGGAAAAGACCGTCCTTTTCAACTAATGAATTTTCGATCAATTTTCGACGATTGAGCTTGACACTTCTGGCAAATGGAGGATAGACCGGCGTATTGATTAAGACAGCATCCCCTTCCTTAGTAAAGGCTTGAATAGCTGTTGAAATGGCTGGAACAACACCTTCGATAAAGACGACAGCTTCCTTGTCAAAGGAATAGCCATGCTCTTCTTTTTCCCAATCAAGGATAGACTGGTAGAGGCTCTCCGATGCATAGGTGTAGCCATAAACCATTTGGTCTGCATAGCTGATAACAGCTTCTCGTACTTCTGGAATGACATTAAAATCCATGTCCGCGATCCAAGCTGGGATGATTTCTGGATCTGTCTCAGTTTCTTTCCACTTGTAGGTATGGTGGGTCAAGCGATTCGGTAAAGTCGTGAAATCATATTTGGTCATCTTAAGCCTCCAATGCTTGTTTCAAATCTTCAATCAAATCATCCGCATCTTCGATTCCGATGGACAAACGAAGAAGATCATCTGTCAAACCGTATGAATGGCGAACTTTTGCAGGAATGTCCGCATGGGTCTGAGTGGTAGGATAAGTGATCAAGCTTTCAACTCCGCCAAGACTTTCTGCAAAGGTAAAGACTTGAAGGGAATTCAACAAGTTTGGAATTTTTTTCTCATCTTGAATTTTAAAGGAGACCATTCCACCTTTTCCAGTGTAGAGGACTTCTTTGACCTGAGGGGAGGTTTTCAAAAACTCGACTACCTTGCGGGCATTCTTAGTGGAGCGCTCCATCCGGATAGAGAGTGTCTTGAGACCACGGATCAAGAGATAGCTGTCAAATGGGGAAAGAACAGCACCTGTCGTGTTCAAATTGTAAAAGAGTTTGTCATACAAGTCTGCATCATTTGTCACGACAACACCAGCCAAGACATCGTTGTGACCAGCCAGGTACTTGGTTGCTGAATGTAGGACAATATCAGCTCCCTCTTCAATTGGGCGTTGATAGATCGGGCTATAGAAGGTATTGTCCACCACGACTTTGGCACCTTTTGCATGGGCCAATTTGGCTAAATGAGCAATATCAAATTCCAACATCAATGGATTGGTTGGTGTTTCAATATAGAGGACATCCACCGGATCATTATCTAGATGGTGGATCAATTCTTCTTCTGTATTGGAATAGGTGAAAGAGAAACGACCCTCTTGCTCTTGTTGGTTAAACCAGCGGAAAGAACCTCCATAAAGGTCACGAACGGCCAAGACTTTTGAACCAACTGGGAAAATGCTAAAAGCAAGCACAATGGCTGACATTCCAGAGCTTGTCGCCAAAGCATAGTCTGCACTTTCGATAGCTGCCAAAGTCTTCTCAGCTGTTGCGCGTGTTGGATTTTTCGTACGGGTATAGTCAAAACCTGTAGACTGACCAAATTCTGGGTGTTGGTAAGTCGTAGAGAAATGCAAAGGAGTCGTCAAAGCTCCCGTTGCTTTATCCGACTTGATTCCTGCCTGTGCCAAAATAGTATTGATATTGCGTTTTTTACTCATATTGCCCTCCGATAAACATTCAATCTAACTGATTACTATTTTATCACTATTATGAGGAGAGCGGTTTTCCCATTTTCAAGACCCAGCTATAGTTTCAAACTATAAGAAAAGAGAGTGGGACAGAAATCGGTAATTCGTTAGAATTCGATTTCGTCGTCCCACCTCCGCACAGTTGAGTAGGGCTGTAAAAGCTGATGAAATCAGCGTAGTAGAGCCCACTCAACCACTGCGTCTTGCTCGACAATCCAAAAACAATTAAGAGGCTAGGACTTTTGTCCCAGCCTCACAGGTTTATTTAATCCGGAATTTTTGTCTGAGACGTGCAGCTTGACCTCCGATAAAGCGGTCAAAATACCGTAGCCATAATCCTAAGGCTCCATAAATAACAACTCCTAATCCGCCAATGACGATGATATAAATCATGCTCGATACACGGCCATTTGGTGGGAAAATCCAGCCCAAAATCAAGCCGGCGATCAAGACTCCAAGTAGCATCACCACCGTTAGAATTGAGCCAAGTAATGTGCGCTTGAAGACGATGGTCCGATTAAACTGAGTAATGCTTTGGATCTCCCGATACATGAGAACAATTGGTACCATTAACGCAATGGTCGTTGACAAAAGCGGCCCATAAGAACGAAAGACCAGAATAAATGGAATTTGGAGGACTAATTTAACCACTACTCCATAGAGGAAGTAGCGAATAGCTTTGCGGTTTTGGAAGAGAGCTTGAATCATTGGGGACAAGACTGTGTAAAGACCCAAAATCACCGTCTGCAACATCGCTACGATAAAGAGTCCCAAAGCCAAGCCATCTGGTTGCCCATAAAATACTGTATAAAGTGGTTTTGCGACTGCTACTGCACCAAAGGTAGCTGGAAGCAAGAATGCTAGCAACATGGTCAAGTTATCCTGTACGAGCTTGCCAGCCGCTTTTAGATCCCCTTTAACATAATTCTCTGTCAACAGAGGAATCCCTACTCCCCCAATCGAAGTCGCTACCGCAATCAAGATCATGGTGATTTTGTTTGGATTAGCAGAGAAATAACTAAACATGACCAAGAGCTGCTTTTGACTATAATCTGTGAACCAAGACATGACATTGATAAAGGTCATCTGGTCAACAATTTGGAAGAGCTGAATGGCGGAACCAGTGATAATAAAAGGAATGGCCTCACGAATCGTATCAATCAAGAGAGCCCGAGTATCAATCCCTTCACTTCCCTCTTGCTTTCTAAAAATAGAAGAGAGCAAGCCTGTCTTTGCAAGGTAATAAAAGAGCACCAGAAGGCTCGCTCCCATACCGATAAAGGCCGCAAAGGTCGACTGCGTCACAGCCTGCACATAGTCTCCTGAGCCAATCTTCATAATGAAGAAGGTCGTGAGCAACATCCAGATGACCCGGATCACTTGTTCAGCGATCTGGCTAATGGCGTAAGGCTTCATGTTGTTAAAACCTTGGAAAAATCCCCGAATGACACTCATCGAAGGAAAGATCAAGACAGCCCAAGAAAGGCTCTGCATGATCGGAATCAACTCTTTTCCCCCACCTGAAAGACTCGCAAAGACAGGAGACAAAAGATACATGAGAATGGCAAATCCAAGGCCTAGAATTCCCATAAATTTCAAGAAGCCCCGAATCAAAGCAAAGCTATGATCCGCTTGGTCCCGGGTATTGTATTTGGCTACTTGCTTAGCAACAGCTACGGGTACTCCGGCTGTCGAAATCAAGAGAAACCAAGCATAGATATTGTAGCCCATTGTAAAAAGACCATTGGCTTGTGGCCCATATTTCCCCATCCAAATATACCAAGGAATAATATAAGCGGCTCCTAGCAAACGGCTGATAAAGTTGCTGGCTGTCATCCAGGCAGTCCCGCGTAGCATCTGAGCTTGCTGGTCATTTTGTTCGTGACTCATAAACGTCCTCTTTCGTTTCTTCTTCTCTTCATTATAAACTTTTCCATGTTACTTGTAAAATTCAGACTTTCGGTTTACAATAGTTTTATGATTACAATTGAACAAACCCTCAACATTTTAAAACATGACCAAAATTTCCGAGAAGTTCTAGTAAATGGTGAATACTACTACCATCTAGAAGGAACAAGTTTTGATGCCATTAGCTATGATAGCCGTAAGGTTTCTGCTAGTACCCTCTTTTTTGTTAAAGGGGCGAGTTTCAAAAAAGAATACCTGGAACAGGCTATTTCTAATGGACTCGGCTTTTATGTCTCTGAAAAAGATTATGAAGTTGGTATTCCTGCCATTCTCGTCAATGATATCAAGCAGGCCATGAGCTTAATTGCTATGGAGTTTTATGGGCACCCTGAGAAACAATTAAAACTATTGGCCTTCACAGGGACTAAGGGAAAGACAACAGCGGCCTATTTTGCTTACCATATTTTGGAACAAAGTCACCGACCAGCTATGCTGTCGACCATGAATACTACACTGGATGGTAAAAACTTCTTTAAATCGACCCTGACAACGCCAGAGAGCTTGGATCTTTTTGCCATGATGGCTGAGGCAGTAGCCAATGATCGGACCCACCTGATTATGGAAGTTTCCAGTCAAGCTTATCTAGTGAAACGGGTTTACGGTCTGACCTTTGACGTTGGTGTTTTTCTCAACATCAGTCCTGACCATATTGGACCGATTGAACACCCAACTTTTGAGGATTATTTCTACCACAAACGTCTCCTCATGAAGAACAGCCAAGCCGTTGTCATCAATAGTGATATGGATCATTTCCAAGTTTTAGCGGACCAAGTCGCGAACCAAGACCACGATTTTTATGGAAGCAAGTCTGAGAATCAAATTGAAAACTCTAAGGCCTTCAGCTTCTCAGCCACTGGTAAATTAGCTGGAAACTATGAAATCCAACTGATTGGCCACTTCAACCAAGAAAATGCTGTGGCTGCAGGTCTTGCCTGCCTTCGCCTAGGTGCGAGCCTCGAGGATATCCAAAAAGGGATTGCTAAGACGCGCGTTCCAGGCCGAATGGAAGTCTTGACTCAGCAAAACGGCGCTAAGGTCTTCATCGACTACGCCCATAATGGTGATAGCTTGAAAAAACTACTCTCTGTTGTCGAAACCCATCAAACGGGGACCATTTCACTAGTTCTCGGATCAACTGGGAATAAAGGAGAGAGCCGCCGCAAGGACTTTGGCATACTCTTAGAAGACCATCCTGAAATACAAGTCTTCCTCACAGCGGATGATCCCAACTATGAAGATCCTTTGGCTATCGCTGAAGAGATTAGCAGCTTCATCACGCGCCCTGTTGAGAAAATCGCAGATCGCGAACAAGCTATTCAGCTGGCTATGGCAACAACCAGCAAGCCTGAAGATGCCGTCATTATCGCCGGAAAAGGAGCGGACTGCTACCAAATCGTCAATGGCGTAAAAGAAGAATATCCAGGTGATGCCGCCATCGCTGAACGTTATCTATAATCAAATGAAAGAAGGCTAGGAAAATTCCTAGCCTTTATTTTTTTATAAAAATGAATCGTTCTTTATCAAATTCGACAGCTAACTCATACTTTCCATCTTCATTTTGAATGATGTAGCCCAATAAAACTAAACTATCGACAAAGATGTCCTTGCGCTTTTGCTGGACTACTTCTTTTTTGAGAAATTTGAGCAAAAAGCTAGTCATATACTTGAGAGCATACTCAGGATTGACATCGCCCAAAATAGCATAGAGCTTTTCTTGCTCCTCTGTCAATGGATATTGGTGAGCAACCTTGTAGAAGTAATTGGAAAGGGTCTGTGCATTTCGTGCAAAGTCCGTCTCCTCTATGAGAATCGCTTCATTGGTCGTGTTGCGGAGTTCCGTTTGGAAGACCTTGGCTTTTAATTCTTGATAAACTGCACTGTCCTCTCGAACAAAGACCTCCTGATCCAAGTCAACAAGATCAGCTGACTTCAAGAAGGGCAGGTTGAGGGTGTAGCGTTTATTTTCTCGAAGGATGAAGCCCGCTTGGATATACTCCTCCATCAGCTTATCCACTGGTTGATCTGGAAATTGGGTCTTGATTTGCCGCAGGATAACATCGTCGTGCTGATCCAAATAGTTGATCAAGTCCTTGAAAAATGGCTGACGTGTCAAACGTGTGGGATTAATGATTGTAATCATCCATATACCTTTCTTTAAACTGTAGCTGTGGTGATTGGGCTAACTGACTAGGATTGGTCCCAGGCTGATTTAAAGGAACCGCTAGACCAAGCTCCTTGTAGTAATCAAGCCAGAACGGACTAATCTCCTCTTCCTCATCTCCAAACTTCATGGGAATGGTTTCAAAAATAGGAAGTAGTTCAGCGATGAACTGGGAACAATAGAAACCATCTCCATCCGGATAAAAGGAAGCATTGTAGGGAGACCCTAAAAGGTTTTCTGCCCGCTTTTTGACCTCTGGACAATCAATCTGCACATAGCGATAAAGGTCATAGACTTTTCCAGCTTCAAAGAAATCTTCAGGGGATTGGGCAAGGACGCCACCTTCTACCGTGGCATGATAAATGAATCCGTCCAAAAAGATGGCCACATGGCTATAGTTGCCAGTTGATGCCTGGATGGCCTGCCCCATTTCTGTATTTTCACTGACAAAAATCAAATCGCCCGTTTCTAACATGATCTTCTCCTAGCAAAAAAGGAGCCGAAACTCCTTTTTAACGATGGTTTTCCCACCTATCATTATGCATTAAAGCTCTCAGTCAATTGTGGTACCACTTGTTTCTTACGTGAAACGGCACCTGGAAGGAAAGCGTGGTTGTTTTCAAGTTTGAAGTTGAAAGCTACTTCTACCTTATCCATATTAGCACCAAGAGCCAAGATTTCTGAGTTTGAGTTGACGATGTCTGTAATCATCAAAACAAAGTCAGAGTAGCCGTTAGCTGCATTGGCAGCTTGGATAGCTGCTTCGATTTCAGCTTGGCGTTCCAAAACTTCCGCAATATCAACTGTGTTCACTTGAGCCACACGAACGTTATTTCCGTTCAATTCAAAAGTCTTGGCATCGATGTCGATCAATTCTTCTGCTGATTTGCTTGCCAAGTTAGTACCAGCCTTGAGCATTGCAAGACCATATTCTTCCAAGTTGACACCAGCCAATTCAGCCAATTCTGGCGCAATCACTTTATCAGATGGGTGTGTTGTTGGAGATTTCAAAAGAAGGGTATCTGAAATCAAACCTGAAAGCATCAAACCTGCCAATTCTTTTGGCACTGCTACACCATGTTCTTTGAACATGCGGTAAACGATAGAAGATGCTGATCCAACTGGTTCCAAACGCATGTAAAGTGGGCTGGCAGTTTCAAAGTTAGCCACACGGTGGTGATCCACTACACCATATACTTCTACTTCAGCGATATCTGAAACAGATTGTTGGAATTCATTGTGGTCCGTCAAGATGACTTGTTCTGCACCTTCTGCTTTAGCTGATGTGATGACGCGTGGTGCTTCCACACCAAAATAGTCCAACACGAAAGCTGTTTCTTCATTTGGAGTTCCAAGAGCCACTGCTTCTGTATCCAAACCATAAGCTTCTTTTGCAAGATAAGCAAAAGCTACAGATGAGCCAATAGCATCTGAGTCAGGATTTTGGTGACCAAAAACGAGAATTTTTGACATGTTTCTACCTCTTTATTTCATTTATAGATTCACTCTATTTTAGCACGTTTTGCCATTTAAAGAAAGGGAATAGTTGTGCATTTCAATAGAAAAGACAGCTGGAGTGACCAACTGTCTATACTTTTTATCCTTTGACCCGTTTCAGGTAATCTTGGTAACTTTCTGTTTCCATCAAATCTTTTGCATTTTGGACCCGTTCTTTTGTCGGTGGTTTCACACCCTCCAATTTGTAAGGAATTCCCAATTCACGCCATTTGAATTCCCCCATAGTATGGTAGGGCAGAATTTCAAATTTATCAACATTTTTAAGGGTTTTAACAAATTTTCCAAGCTCGATCAAGTCGTCATCTCGGTCTGTCAAACCTGGCACCAAAACGTGACGAATCCAGACTGGTTTTCCAATATCAGATAGATACTTGGCACAAGCTAGAATCGTTTTATTGGTATGGCTGGTCACAATTTTGTGCCGTTCATCATTGATTTCCTTGATATCCAGAAGCACCAAGTCAGTCACTGCCATCAAGCGGTCAAATTTTTCCAAATAACGAGGCGTATTCCGGAAAGGAAGAGCACAGGTGTCCAAGGTACAATGAATGCCCAACTCTTGAGCCTTAGTGAAAAGAGCAATCAAGAAGTCAATCTGCAAGAGGGCTTCTCCTCCACTGACAGTGATTCCCCCTTTTTCGCCCCAAAATCCACGATAACGGAGGGCTTCTTCTAGGACATCATCCACTGTCCGTTCACGGGACTTGTTGGTTTCCATTGCCCAAGTATCTGGATTGTGGCAGTATTGACACCGCATTTGACAGCCTTGAAGGAAGACAATAAAGCGGATCCCAGGCCCGTCTACTGCCCCAAAACTTTCTGTTGAGTGTACCATTCCTGTTACTTTTCCATAGTCAACTGTTTCATTTTCCATTGAGGAACCTCTTCTCTTGAAAACGTTTTATGGTTTTATTATAACACGATTCCATCTATTTTAAAGAGTTTAAGCTTCTTTTTGAAAAGAATCTGTTTTTTTCAGTAGTTTTCATTGTCCTAGTACAGTTTCCAATATGGGACTATCTGTCCTGTATTATGGAAAAAATTTACGGCCTTGATGTCATTAAGGGTCTTATCCAGATAAGATTTCTTGCTCCATGAGAACACTCTATCGTTTAGCTGATATTAGTGTTTTCGACAAGATGGACCTTACTTGGAGAAGAAAACGAAGGCCAAATAGGCAGAAAGAAACGCGTGTAAAACAAGCTTTTCATAGAGAGTTACGTGAGAAAGCAGATATTTATCCCGATTTTTAGAAAGAATTCGGTCATCTAGAAGGGGTTACAATTGCAGGAGAAAAAGACAAAAGTCTAGTCATTTCTTACTAGAATGCTTTTCAAATGCCATCATCACACTGAAAACCAATGGACGGAAAGCAAATGATTTTGAGGCCTCCACTGATCAATGGTTGTCTAAAGTTCCTAGACACCTCTTTAAGTCGATCACTTTTGATTATGGGAAAAAATTTTCTAATTGAAAGTCTATTTCGAATGCGCATGACATTGATATTTCTTTGTGGGTCCAGGATGTCTTGGTCAAAGAGGTCTCCATGAACATTTTAATAGCTTATGGAGACGGAATTACTGAAACAAAGGGAGTTTAGCGAAAACTCCTTTTATTTTATCCTAATACCAATTCATCACTAACCAGGGTTTCACCACTGTTTTGTTGGAAGAGGCGCATTAAATCTTCAACCGTTAGGTTTTTCTTTTCTTCTCCTTTGACGTCGACAACGATCTTGCCTTGGTAGAGCATGATCAAGCGGTTGCCGTATTCAATCGCATGGTTCATATCATGCGTAATCATCAAGGTTGTCAAATCATGGCTTTCCACGATCTTTTGTGTCAATTCCATGACCATTTCACTAGTCTTAGGATCGAGCGCTGCGGTATGTTCATCCAGAAGCAAGAGTTTCGGTTTGACCAAGGCTGCCATGACCAAGGTCAAGGCTTGACGTTGCCCACCAGACAAATATTGGGTATCCACCTTGAGACGGTTTTCTAAACCGATATTCAGTTCCTTCAAGGCTTCACGGAATAATTCGCGATCTTTCTCTCGAACTCCCCAGCTCAAACCACGAGATTTCCCCCGACGTTGGGCAATGGCCATATTTTCTTCAATGGTCAAACGAGAAGCTGTCCCCATCTTGGGATCTTGGAAGACACGCGCAATATCTTTCGCACGCTTACGAACACTCGTATTTTTGATGGAGTTACCTTCTAGCAAGATATCTCCTTCATCTACGACCAGATTTCCTGCCAAGATGTTCATCAAGGTTGATTTCCCAGCTCCATTTCCACCGATGACCGAAATGAAGTCCCCTTCTTCTACTTGGAGATCCAAGCCTTTTAAGACATGGTTTTCATTGACTGTTCCTGCTTCAAATGTCTTATGAATACCTTCAATTGATAATAATGTTGCCATACTTTTCTCCTACTTATTTCCTAACTTCAATCCACGAACACGAAGACGTTTTTGCGCCTCAGGAGCGAACAAGACAATCGCGAGCAAGATCGCATTGAAGAGACGAACCATATTTTGATCGAGATTTGGGATCTCGTAAATATTTAAGATAATCAAACGGTAAACAATGGCTCCAACCCCGATGGAAAGCAAGCGCCAACCAATGGTCAATTCGTGGATCAAAACTTCAGCGATAATCACAGCACTCAAACCAACTACGATCGTCCCTGTACCAGAAGTCACATCTGAGAAACCATCATTTTGTGCAAACATGGCTCCACAAAGGGCAATCAAACCATTGGAAATCATGTAGCCCAACATCTTCATGTTATCTACATTGACCCCATTGGCCTCACTCATTGGAATGTTATCACCAGTCGAGCGCAAAACCAAGCCAAGTTGCGTCTTCATTAAGAGGGTCAATAAGATACAGACGATGATCAAGCAAGAAATACTAATCAAAAAGACAGCTTCTTCATTGGACAAGCCCAATTTCATGACACTTTTGAAAATGGTACTGGCATCGCCAATAGAGAGGTTGGGTACTCCCCCCATGATTTTAATATTGATAGAGTAGAGACCGGTCAAAGTGACAATCCCTGTCAAAAGGGCTGGAATTTTCATTTTTGTATGGAGAATCCCAGAAACCAATCCTGCTATCATCCCTGCCAGGAAGCCCAACAAGGTTGCAAGCCAAGGGTTTCTTCCTGCTTGAATTTGGGAGGCTACAACTGCTGCACCAAGTGGAAAGGCTCCTTCTGCCGTCATGTCGGCAATATCTAAAATTCGAAATGTTAAGTAAACACCGATCGCCATGATCGACCACAATAAACCTTCTGATAAACTTGATAAAACGAAATTCATCTCAAACCTCCTATTTTTCTACCTTCAACGAGCTAATATCAATTCCAAGCTCTTTAGCCATCTCTTTATTGGTATGCAATTCTAATTTTTCAGGTGTTTCAACTGCGACTTTGCCGGGTTTCTCACCCTTCATGATGCGAATGGCCATCCGAGCAGCTTGTCTTCCCAATTCCTCATAATCAGTACCAAAGTTGTACAAGCCACCAGTAGCTACCATTTCAGCAGATCCACCAAAAACGGGCACCTTATGACTGATGGAGACCTGTTTTACAGTGTCCATTGTAGAAGAGATAATATTGTCTGTCGGAACAAAGACGATATCTGCTTCTGACATGATACTGTCTGCTGCAGCTTTCACATTGTTACTATCGAGGATGGTTTTTTCAACCACTTGATAGCCTTTAGCTTCAAGGATCTTCTTCGCATTGTCTTTTTGGACAACTGAGTTAGGCTCACTTTGCGTATAGAGGATCCCAACTGTTTTCGCCGTTGGAAGTACTTGCTTAATCATATCCACCTGTGTAGAGATCGCATCGTCTGACTGGTCACTTGTCCCTGTGATATTGCCACCAGGCTCTTTCAAGTTTTTCACCAATTTCGCTGCCAATGGGTCGGTCACAGCTGAGAAGACAACCGGCGTTGTTTTCGTCGTATTGGCCACACTTTGAGCCGAAGGTGTTGCAATCGCAAAGACTAGATCACTTTCTTCCGCCAATTGTTTGGAAATGTTTTTCAGATTTCGTTGCTCCCCTTGAGCATTTTGAAAATCAATTTGGATATTTTTCCCATCCACATAGCCCTCTTTCTTCAACTCTTCGATAAAGCCTTTTCTTGTTGCATCGAGTGACTTATGGGTGATGTACTGGGAAATCCCAATCCGAAAGACATTGTCCTTTTTAGCATCCTTCAGATGGTGTAAGGTCACCAATGATGTTAACAGAAGTCCTACAACCAGGACAGGTGCTAGTAATTTCTTCACTACTTTCATTTTTTGACTCCTTTTCTGCAAATAAACAAAAAATCCGCTTAGACCATTCTCTAAACGGATGCTGAAATTATCCAACAAGTTACAAAACCTCGGTCCATTTAGATACTAGCTCTATGGACCATCATCAAAAATCTTAGCCACATAGATACAAACAAATTGCTTGGGTTGTTTGCATCCATGAGATCATGTCTACAAACACTATCTAAAGTAGCTAAAGTAAAATTTTTGAATGGAAATGGCTTGTTGCTTCATGTTTATTTTCTGCTTTCTTTATTTATGGGTATTATCTTACCTTAATTTTTTTTGGCTGTCAAGACTATTTCAGAAATTTTTAAAATTTTTTGAAAATTCAACTAGCCCTGACAAGAAAAAAAAGAGGCTGGAACACGTCCAAACCTCTATTTTCTAATCTTCTTTTGATTTGCTTTCTTCATCTTCTTCGACGATTTCAGAAATTTCAACTTTTACCTTGGTCACACGACCATTTTTCACCTTGTCATTAGTCAAGATCAAGTGTTTCTTTTGACTATCGACTTCACAGCTGAGTCGCTCTTTCAAGGTTGGAATTCGCCCAACCTCTGTCAGGTAATAGCCTGCAATGGTATCCACATCATCACTTTCCAACTCAACATCAAAATATTCGTTAAAGTCATTTAGAGACATGGCTCCTTGTACAAAATAAGTATTGTCTGCAATTTCAAAGACATCAATTTCCGCTTTGTCAGTCTCATCGTCAATTTCACCGACGATTTCTTCCAAGAGGTCTTCAAGAGTGACCAGTCCAGACATTCCACCATATTCATCAAGCAGAATGGCCATTTGATTTTGTGTATTGCGCAATTCCTTCAAAAGATCATCCACAAAAATGGTTTCTGGAACAAACAAAGGTTCTTGTAAAATCTTTCTTAAGACAATATTATCAAAGCCATTGATAAATCCTTCATTCAAGAGACGTTTGGTATGGATGAGGCCGATGACATTGTCCTTGTCATCATCATAGACAGGAATCCGTGAAAAGTTTTGCTTAAGGATACTTTCAATAATTTCTTTGGTATCATCATTGATATCAACCATGAAGGCATCTGTCCGTGGCACCATGACTTCACGCGCTACCATTTCATCTAATGAAAAGATCCCTTGAAGCATCTCAATCTCGTCCGCATCTAGTGTTGCTTCACTATTGGTCAGCATATACTCGATTTCATCCCGCGTCATCTTTTCATCCGGATCATCGAATTCCATTGGCGTGATACGGCTCAAAAGATTGGTCGACGCTGAAAGCAACCAAACAAAGGGACTGACAATTTTTCCTAATAGAATGACAATCGGAGCTGTTCGAACCGCTAATTCATCTTTTAAGTTCATAGCAATTCGTTTCGGATAGAGTTCGCCAAACACGATCGAAATATAAGTCAAAAATGCTAGAGATAAAAAGCTTCCAGCTGCAAGAGCTGTTTTAGTGTTGCCCATCCATCTAGCAATGACATGACCAAGGCTATCTGCAAGACTCGCCCCAGATAAAATAGTAATCAAGGTGATCCCCACCTGAATGGTAGATAAGAAATGGTTGGGTTGTTCCAATACGCTAAGAAGACGAATGTATTTTTTATCTCCTTCTTCAGCTTTTTGCTCAACACGAGAGCGATTCAACGATACCATTGACATTTCAGTTGCCGAGAAAAAGGCATTCAACAATGTCAAAACAATCAATAAAATAAATTCCAGTAAAATTTCCTGACTGCCAGGGTCTTCCATGGATAATTTCCTCCAGTATATAATATTGTATATTATACCACAAAATATGAGAGCCTGCATTCTTATATATCAATTTCTTTTTTTCCCATCAAAAAATCAGGAACAGGTCCTGATTTTAGTGTTCTGCACTAGTAAAATCATAAAAGAATGCGTTGAGTTTTTCGACTAGCCCAAGTAATGAGAGACTACTTGTACAGATAAAGGTTTTTCTCTTTAATTTCGGTATCATAAAGTTAGCTACCACAACATCTGCGTCCGAATTCTCGATATCATCCACTGTTAGATTATACTTGATCATCTGCGTAAATTCAAAGTTATCCGTACAGTAAAAATTAAGAAAATCGATCATGGATTTGGCATGGTGATCATCAAAACGACTAATAATTAAGACCTTAATGGATTTCCGACGTCGCAATAACTGCGGTAAGAGACGCTCCCAGTGAGTGTAAACCGTATATATCATGTGCTTGAGGATCTCCTCATTCAAATCATGCTTCATGGTCTTCATATAGATGATTAAATAGTTTCTCAAATCATCATAAAAGGCTGGGAAGATGCTCTTGAAATCTTCGTTCGTATTGGTCTTGATATCAAATAAGAGGAACTCGGAGAATAATTCTTTCCGACCGAGATGTGACGTATTATGGACATGCATCAACATCTCATCTAGATTTTCAATATCTAAATCATAGGTATAACATAGCTCCCTGAACATGTCTTTAATGAGAGTTGTCGATTTTTTTGCATAAGAGTCTGTTGCTGCAGCTTCAATCAGGCTTTCAGGGCTGAAATAGAAATTCTCTTGAATAAAGATAATGAAGAACTGCTCCAGCACTTTTCCATTCAACTCGACACCCAGCTGCAAGCTAAAGTAGCGCAACATCTCCTCGACATTGGTCACCCCTTGATACTGGTCCTTATACACATCATAGTTCGTTGGCATGTCAATAAAATAGCCCTGCTTAATACGTGATAAGTAGACTGTCAAAAGAACTTTATAAGACCTGAGGACAGAGAAAGTCAATGGATAGCCATAGAGTTTGAAGAAGAAGGTGATCAAGTCGGTCACAGCCTCTTCCTTAAATTCTGGGAAAGGCCATTCCATATAGTAATAACGCTCTGCAAAATATTGGGCATAAAAGAAACGAACGTCAATCTCATCTCCGACAAGGTTCAAGGGTTTCAAATCAATCTTTATATTGTATTTGGTTTGAAGCTTCTGATTAATCGTCCGAATCAAGCGGTAGAAAGATTGGTGACTCAGATCAAACTTCCTGCAAATATATTCATTGGAAACATCCTTGTGGAAAAAGAGATATTCAATCAATGCGAATGCTTGTGATTCTTTAAAAAAGTGATGGTAAATTACCTCAAGCCCAACCGAATCCTCATAACTAAGTTTGATTCCATTGGTAGATGATTCAATTATAAAGTCATCAAAAGTGCTACGAAGATTAGACAAATCTTCTTTTAACGAACGTTCCGTACAATCCAAACGCTTGGCCAACTCTTTCAAGTGGAACCATCTTTTTTCCTTAATCAAGATTTCTAATAATTGCAATTGGCGTCTCTGTTTTTTGGATAAGAGCAGTCTCATCTTTTCCTACCTAATTTCATATTTTAATTCAAAATCTCTTATATTTTAACATATTTTATTGAGCTTGTTGACTATTTTTCAAAAAATATACAAAAAAGACTCCAAGGCCCTTATAGGCACTAGAGTCTAGGATTTATTAATGATTCCAAATTCTTCTTTTTTCTTCTGTTCCTTAGCAACACGGTGGTTATCATAAAGATTCACCAAGAATTTTACAATTTCTTTTCCAATCGAATAGACTGGAATCGCGACAACCATCCCGATAATTCCATAGATATTACTTGAGAGCAATAAGAGAACCATAATGGTAATCGGGTGAACCTTCATCACGCCTCCAACGATACGCGGATAAAGAATATTCCCATCGATCTGCTGGATAATCAACATGTAAATGACTGCTTTGATCATCATATCCACATCTGTGAAGGCATAGGTGATGATCATCGGAATCAAACCAATGGTTGGTCCTACATATGGAATGAGATTGGCCAATCCAGAAAAAATGGCAAAGACCAAAGCGTACTTCAATCCAATAAAACTATAGCCAATGTAGGCTAGGGTCCCAATGATCAAGGCATCGATCGAAATCCCACTAATATAGCGCGAGACGGTTTCATTCAAACTAACCAAGAGGCTTGAGATGTGGAGTTTGTCATTGCGTAAAATGGTCCGCTCCAACATCGGCAATAACTTCTTCCCATCAATCAAGAAATAAACCAAGAAGATCGGTGTCATGATCAAGATAAAGACCGTATTGACAATGGTGTTAACCACACTGCCTAAACTGTTAGTCACACTATTCAAGAGATTTTGAAGGATATCCATATAAGAAAGATTCAACTGCTGAATCGTCGATTGGATATTCACATTCTGGAACAAAGGATTGGTTGAGAGTTTTCGAACCAAACTCTGAACTTCCCAGTAAAGTCCTTGAGTCGAATTGATCAAGCTGGTTAACTGATTGATTAAGATAGGAAGCAGATAAAAGATCCCTAAGCCAATGAGCCCAAATAACAGTACTAAGGTGATCAAAATCCCAAACACACGCTTGATTTTTAAGTGTTTTTCCAACAATTCAACAATCGGATTGGTAATGTAATATAAAAAACCTGCAATTAAAAATGGTAAGAGGATGGTATTCAGAACAGATACAAATGGAGAAATTAAAGTCCCCATTGATTTCCAAATATAGAAAATCACCGTCAATAATAAGATCTCACATGTCCAGAATAACAATTTACTATTTCGAAACATTCCTTACCTCCTGTTTTCTATTCTACCATATTTTATGATAGAATAAAGGGGATTTTAATCAAAAGGATGAAGATATGAATAATTTGATTGAACTACAAGACGTCAATTTGATCCGCAATGGAAAAGCCCTTTTAAAAGAGATTAACTGGCAAGTAAAAGAAAATGAATGTTGGGCGATTTTAGGCTTAAATGGAGCAGGAAAATCGACCCTCCTCAAACTGCTCATGTCTGAATACTGGGCTAGTTCTGGCCAGGTAACAGTCCTTGGAACTCGCTTTGGAGAAGGAGGAATTCCTGAGTTGCGGAAGCGTATTGGAATCGTAAGCTCTTTTATTTCAGAAAGACTGCCAGAGCATCTTTTGGCAGAACAAATTGTCCTAACCGGTCACTACAAGAGTAGTATTTTATATGCTGCATACGGAGAGGAAGAACTAAATTGGGCACGGGATATGCTGACTTCAATTGGGGCTAGCTCTTTGATCGGCCGCAAATACCGAGAGCTCTCCCAGGGAGAAAAGCAGACCGTTCTCATTGCACGAAGCCTCATGGACCAGCCAGATCTGATCATTTTTGACGAAGCTTCTAGTGGACTGGATCTCTTTGCCAGAGAAAAACTCCTCCGTCAGATCCATCATATCAAACAACTGGATCACGCGCCTACCATGATTTACGTCACCCACCATGCCGAGGAAATTACAACAGACATGACCCATGTCCTCTTACTCAAACATGGCCAAGTGGTCGAGCAAGGACCAAAGGAAAAGATCCTAACTCCTCATGTCCTTAGCCAATTTTATGAAGCACCAGTATCCCTTATTGATCTTGGTGATGAGCGACTCTTTGTCAAACCAGAAATCACACACTGAAAAGAAAATGAATAAAGCAAAAAGTGCTAAGATGAGAATCTTAGCACTTCTAGAGTATAGACAAACAGTTCTTCTTTACAAATATAATAAATTCTATAAAAATAAAAAAATTTATTCGTTAGAATTATTCAATCATCTACTGAAACTTTCCGCCGTGAGAAAAGTACCTGAAACTTAATAGTTTCAGGCGCTCGGAATTATTGAGACCTTAGGCTCAATAATTAGTCATGGAACTTCGTAGAAGTTCGCTGACGTCCGTACTCACTTAAGGAAAGTTTTTAAGATAATTTTGTCCTCAATCTGAAAAGTGCTAAGATATCCATCTTAGCACTTTTACTTTTATCGATTCCGTGCATACTCGATCAAATCGTATGGAAGCGTATTGGCACTTTCTCTTAGGGAATAGCTTTCTAATTCATTGACATTTTGTCGCATACGGCGCGCTTGCTTGGCAGTAATCAAGTGTTGCGCTTCATATTCAAAAATAATCTTACGCTCCAAATAATAGCCTCTCAACATTTCATCGATATTATTTGGTTTCACGCGATTAATAACCCGCTCCACAAAGGCCCCACTGGTAATAATAGCTGTCTCTCTCAGACGAGATTCTTGTAGGAAAGAGATCAAACTGCTCCGATAAATCCCCTTGAGGTCTTCCAAACTTTCGATGATGATTTCCGTATTGGCCAGATAAAGGGCCGCAATCTGGTCATAATCAATGGCCTCTAACTTATTGTCTTCTCGGGTCCACCAGTTTCGCAAGCCAGACCCAAAAGTTAAGATCTCATGAACTAATAAACGCAAAAGTCGGAAAGACACCAAGAGGTAATAGGTTAGACGAGACGAAAGATTGCGATTGACACGTTGCTCCATATTGCGAAGATAGCGTTGGTAGACGCGGTAGCCCCGCTCTCGAATCTTCCCTTCTTCATAAGCCTGTTCCAAGCCGTCACTTTCAATACTCAAAATCAGGAGCTTCAACTGTTCCCAGTCCTTTTGAATGAGCCTGTTTTCTTGGCCTAGAATCAAGTTTTCTATGCGACCATGGTAGTTATCAATCGCTGCGTACAAGGGACCCTTGTGCTTGCTATTCTTTAGGTCTGCTTCTAATTCCATGACGACATCATTTAAAATCGCGATCTGCATCAGGTAGTCATTGGTTTCTTCCTTTTCTTCTGATAATTTTGGAAGTACCACTAAGCCAGCAATAAAGCTGACAAGGGTAACTCCTGCCACTAAAAAGAGTAGGATAGGGTATTCTTTTTCAATCTTGGTTGGAATCAAAAGAATCGTCGCAATCGAAACCGTCCCCTTCACACCCGAAAAGGTCAGCAATAAGGCATCTTTTAGATAATTTCTCAACGATTTTTTTAGTCGAACCGTTCGGAACCAATAAAAGAGGTAAACCATGACAAAACGAATCAAAAAGAGCAAGGCTGTCAACAAAAAGACAGAAAGAACTAAAAGAAGATTATTGTAAATGGGACTACTTAAGATGGGCTTGGCGATCATTTCCAATTCCATTCCTAAGATGACAAAGACCGACCCATTTAAGATAAAGTTGACCGTATTCCAGACAGTATGACTCACAGTATCTACCCGCGCTTCAAGGAGGGTAATGTGCTTAAAGCGACTGGCTTTTAGGATCCCTCACACAACTACTGCAATGATACCAGAGACATGGAGTTCTTCTGCTAGAAAGAAGGTCAACAAAGGGAGACTCAGTTCTAATAACAATTCACTGGCAATATCACTGGCGTGAACACTCAAGAGCAAGGTTTGTAGCCAACGGTTCACAAAGGCTGTCAAGATCCCCACCGCAAATCCCCCAATAATGGAGATTCCTAAGGAAACCCCTGCCTCTCCAAGGGAGAAACTTCCGGTCGCAAGGGCTGCCAAGGCTACTCGAAAGGCAACTAGACCTGAGGCATCATTTAGTAACCCTTCGCCTTTTAAGATATTCGAAACCCGCTTTGGAAAGCTAAAGCGCTCAGACAGGGAAGCAAAAGCTACTAAGTCTGTAGGCCCAAGGGCTGCCCCCACTGCCATACAGGCTGCTAATGGAAGGCTCAGCCACAAGGAGTGAGCTGCCCAGCCCAAACTAATGGTGGAGATAAAAATCACTGGGAAAATCAAATAGAGGATGACCCGCCAGTGCTTTAATACAGAAGTAATATCGGCTTCTTCTGCCTCTCGAAATAAAAGAGGACCAATGACCAAGGCCAGAAAGAGCTCGGTATCCAGATGAAAATTTTCTTCTGGCACAAAGAGGGCCCAGCCAATCCCTAGTAAAATTTGAATCAAGGGCAGAGGAAGGCTCGGCACAAGTTTATTGGTGGCATTTGAGACGATCAAAATCATCGAAAAGATCACTGCATAAAGGAGTAGTTCCATATCACTCCCTCCTTAGCGTTCTTGGCAACAGGTCTCAAATTGCTGTTTTAACTCCGCAATCTTTTGGTCTGTCTTGGTAACATCCTTGTGCTCAATCTTCTTTTGGCACCGTTCCATCTCAAGCGAAACCAATTTCTTTTTTATTTTGAGCATCTTTTTGGTCATATGGGCTTCATCATAAAAACCTATTGCACGCTCGTGGATGGTTGATTCGACAAAATGATGTCTCAATCCTTCGATTTTATTCTTTAAATATTCTTTATCCATGACGGTAGCTTTCTAATTTTTCGATCATGATCAAAAACGGTGGCTGATTCACTTGATTCAGTGTCCGGTAGATGGTCGCTGTATAGTCTTTTTGAGGGAGCTGACTAACAAAGTCCAGCACTGCATCACGCTCGATATCTCCTCCCTCATGACCATAATAGATCATAATAGCCATTCGCCCACCTTTTTCTAGGCGAGCACAGATTTTCTCCATCGCTTCAATCGTGGTAGCTGGAAGAGTAATGACCGATTTATCCGCAGATGGCAGATAACCCAGATTAAAAATAGCTGCTTTGAGGGTCTCCACATATTGGTCCACATGCTGGTGGCCATCCAAGATCAACCGGACATGCTGAAGTCCCAACTTTTCCAATCTTTCTTGGGTATTTACAAGTGCTTGCTCTTGAATATCAAAGGCATAGACCTGGCCTGCTAGTTGGGCTAAAAAGGCCGTATCATGTCCATTTCCCATGGTCGCATCCACCACCACATCTTCTTTGGTGATGACTTCTGCTAAAAATTGATGGGCCATTTCAAGTGGTCGAAGCATCAGCAGTCTCCTTTTCTTCTAGCTTACATCCTTGGGTACTTCCACGCCGACGCATTTCAGTTTCAATAGCGTTTAGGACTTCCCATTTGTTGAGGCTCCACATAGGGCCAATCAACATATCCCTTGGCGCGTCCCCTGTAATCCGGTGGATGACAATGTGTTTGGGGATGATCTCCAACTGGTCACAGATGACCTTGACATACTCCTCCTGGCTCATGAGTTGAAGTCGTCCTCCATGATAGTCCCGTTGCATCCGTGTATTGGTCATCAAATGCAAGAGGTGTAACTTGATGCCATCAATTTCATTATCGGTCACACAACGGCGAACATTTTCCACCATCATCTCATGCGTCTCCCCAGGAAGGCCATTGATCAAATGGGAGACGATCTCTGCCTTGGGCACCTGTTTGCGAATACGCTTGACTGTTTCAACATAGAGATCATAACTATGGGCCCGATTGATCAATTCAGAAGTCGTTTCATAAGTCGTCTGAAGACCCAACTCAATCGTCACATGCATGCGCTCTGTCAGCTCTGCTAGGTAGGACAAGGTCTCATCTGGTAAACAATCCGGACGCGTACCAATGTTGATTCCTACCACTCCTGGTTCATTGATAGCCTGTTCATACCGCTCTCTAATGACTTCTACTTTATCGTGGGTATTGGTGAAATTTTGAAAATAGACCAGGTATTTCTTCACATCTGGCCATTTCCGATGCATAAAGTCAATCTCTTTGTAAAACTGTTCTCGAATCGGAGCTTCTGGGGCCACAATGGCATCTCCTGAACCCGAGACCGTACAAAAAGTACAGCCACCGTGGGCGACTGTTCCGTCTCGATTGGGACAATCAAAGCCTGCATCAATAGGGACTTTAAAGGTCTTTTCTCCAAATAAGGTTCGATAATAATCATTCAAGGTATTGTAGGATTTCATACCCTTCATTATAGCAAAAAAAGAGTCGAACTCAAAACGCGAGTTCAACTCCTAGTTGTTAGATGCTTATTTTTGCTTGCCTGTAAAGCGCCATTGAAATCGCAAGCGATCATACAAGGGATACTCAAACTGTAAGACAGCAAGGCCCAAAATCATACTGCCGAGAACGTCTGATGGATAGTGGACCCCAACATAAATACGGGAAACCACAATGGTTACAATTCCCAGAACCAGCATGCCTTGAAGGCAATAGCGGGCTGTTTTATTTTTTACATGTTGGCCGATGATGATGATCAAACTTCCCAAAACAAGGGTAGACGCCAGTGAATGACCACTCGGGAAAGAAAAGCCTTTTTCCTCTACTAGATGAAGAATACTTGGTCTCGGTCTCTGGTAGATATTCTTTAGAAGAAGAACCAAAAGACCAGTCAATACCAGATTGCTCCCTAGAAAAAGAGCTTCACTGTACCATTTCTTATAGGCAAAGACCACTAGCAGAAGGCCCACCCAGATGACAATGATCTTGGTATCCATGACATGGGTCACCTTGGTAAAGAAGGCCGTCAGTGTTGCAGGCAGATCGCCTCGAATAGCAGATTGAATCGTACCATCAAAGCCTGTTAATTGTTGCGGGTAAAAGCGAATCACATACCCGAGAATGACAAAAATGAGAAGGGCGAAGCTTGCCTTCGCCCAATGTTGTTGTTTATTTTTCATATTTTTTCAAAATCGGTTGCAATAAGGTATAGATCAACCCAAATGCGATGGCCCAAATCACCCCTTCGATCAGGTTAAACGGTGCAACCATTGCGGCTAAATAGTGGACAAGCCCTAGTGTTTTCGAAATATCATAGTTCATAAAGCGAGCATATAAAGGGATTGCATAGACATAGTTCACTAATACCATCGTGATACTCAAGCTGATCGTTCCAACAATCGTTGCCAGGATAAATCGACCATGGGTCCGTTCCTTGTTCCAAATCCATGCAAAAGCAAGAACAAAAACAAGAACTCCAATGATATTGATTGGTAATCCGATCAAGGTTTCAAGTCCCTTATTATTAAGGGCTAACTTAAGGACAGATCGGATCAAGGTCACCCAAACGGCACTTTTAAAATCCAATAGGACCAAGGCCAACAAAATGGCGATGATACTCAAATCAATTTTGAAGAAATCTATCAAGAAAGAAAATTGATAGAACATCAAAATAAAAGATAAAGCGGATAAAACAGCCACTAGGGTCAGTTTACGTGTATTTGTCATAACAGGTTCCTCCAATTTTTTAAAAATTAGAGAAGCTGGAAAGACGTCTACTCCATCATTCTACTCTAAACTATTTAAACAAAGCTTAAACCAGAAAATATTCTAGTTACTTTAGCTGGTCTCCATCGAAACATGCCGTTAATCAGTCTTAGACTCCAACGTACTATTCCCATGCAGCAGCTCTAAACAGATCAGAATAGCTGTCAGTCTATTCGTCTCTCGTCTTCTCCCATCCAGACTATACTGTCGGTTGTGGAGTCACACCACATCAGCTTGCGCTCGCGGACTTCTTTTAGAGTATGGAAAAGAACATTTCCTAATAAAAGTCACCGCCGGTCGGGAATTACACCCTGCCCTGAAGACTCTTTTATGATAACAAAAAAAACTTGCCTAGGCAAGTTTTTGTAACGTCATGGATTACATCGTTCGTGTTTTAATTTTTCGTTTTTATTTGAGCTTGTCATGCTCATAACGATGGCTCAACTCCAGCCCCTTAAAACCTTGCTGGCGGAGTGCCTCATAGACAATCATGCAGACGGTATTAGAGACATTTAAACTACGGACATGCTCATCATTCATCGGAATGCGAATGGCCTTCTCCTCGTGCTGGCGCATAAAATCTTCCGGCAAACCTTTATCCTCGCGTCCAAACAAGAAATAATGGGACTTCCCATCCTGATAAGAAACGTCCGAATAGGTCTGATTGGCAAACTTGGACACTAGGTGCACCTGACCGTCGCTCGCTGCTTCCATAAACTCTTCCAGGCTATCATAAAAACGGACATCCAGCTTGTCCCAATAATCGAGTCCTGCTCGCTTCATTTTGCGATCATCGATCGGAAAAGCCATGGGGCGAATGATATGCAAGGGAGAATTGGTCGCCGCACAAGTCCGTGCAATATTTCCCGTATTTTGTGGAATCTGAGGTTGGAACAAGACGATGTGGTTTTGAGCTGCTGACTCTTGGTAGTCCAGTTCTTCAATATTCATACTCGATCTCTTTCTGATAAAAAAATAGCCACACTGCCCGGAGTCAAGCTCAGCAAACAGCGTGGTTACAGCTTCATTAACTTAACTCACAACAGGTTTGAGGTAAATCAACGAAGGTACTTTCTAAGTATATCACTTTTGAAGCTCCTGTCAATAGTTTTTTTAGATTTTTTTAAGAAACTTTATCAAAGTTTTCGATCCCTCCTCGTTCTACTCTTTTGACGATTTTTCCTACTTGTTCTTAGCTTCTCAAAATTCCACCAGAAAATCCTTAAAAAGATGAATTTTTCTTGAAAATAGAGTATGATAGAAGCATACTCTGGAGGTATTCTATGAAAATTATTGTTGTTGGTGGAGGAAAGGTCGGAACGGCCCTTTGTCGTTCTCTCGTTGCTGAAAACCACGATGTTATATTGATCGAAAAAGACGAATCCGTTCTTAACCATATTACCAAACGGTTTGATATCATTGGAATTTTAGGAAATGGGGCGAACTTCAAGATCTTGGAACAAGCAGATGTTGAAGACTGCGACATCTTCATTTCCATGACCGAGTACGACGAAGTGAACATGGTCTCTGCTGTTTTGGCTAAAAAAATGGGAGCCAAAGAGACCATCGTTCGAGTGCGGAATCCGGAATATTCCAATTCCTACTTCAAGGAAAAAAATATCTTGGGCTTCTCCCTAGTTGTCAATCCGGAATTGCTGACAGCACGTTATATTGCCAATATCATTGACTTCCCAAATGCCCTTTCTGTGGAGCATTTTGCCAATGGTCGGGTAGCCTTGATGGAATTTAAGATCAAGCCAGATAGCAATCTCTGCAATATGAGCCTCTCCCAATTCCGGAAGAAATACGGAAATGTCATTGTTTGCGCAATCGAGCGTGGCAACGAACTCACCATTCCAAACGGAGATTTTGTCTTGCAACCTCAAGACAAGATTTTCGTAACAGGTAACCGGATCGAGGTCGTTCTTTTCCACAACAATGTTCGTCCTCAAGTCATTAAGAGCATGATGATCATTGGTGCTGGGAAAATTGCCTACTACCTACTCAATATTCTTCAAGATGTGCGCCGCAAGATCGATCTCAAGGTTTTAGAAGTCAATCGTGAACGAGCGGAATTCTTTAGCAAGGAATTTCCTGATCTCTATGTCGTCCATGGAGACGGAACTGCTAAAGACATTCTTTTAGAAGAGAGTGCCAATAACTTCGATGCTGTGGCTACTTTGACAGGGGTCGATGAAGAAAACATCATCACCTCCATGTTCTTAAATTCTGTCGGAGTCAAAAAGAACATTACCAAGGTCAACCGAACTAGTCTGTTGGAGATCATTGGCGATCAAGATATGACCAGTATCGTTACGCCAAAACGCATCGCTGTAGATACCATTATGCACTTTATTCGTGGACGCTACAATGCACAGTTCTCAAACCTAGAAGCCTTGCACCATGTCGCAAACGGCCGGATTGAAACCTTGCAGTTCCAAATTAAGGAAGACAATAAACTAACCCAATATCCCCTCTCTGAATTGAAATTGAAAAAAGGCGTCTTGATCGCTGCCATTATTCGAGACGGCAAGGCTATTTTCCCAAATGGAGATGACCGTTTGATGGTAGGAGATCGGATTATCGTAACCACCTTGATTCAAAATGTCACTAAAATCTACGATTTAGTTGAGAGGTAAACCTGATGAATAGAAGCATGATTCGTTACCTCTTGTCCAAGCTCCTCTTAATCGAGGCAGCGCTCCTGATCGTTCCCTTAGTGGTCGCTGCAATCTATCAGGAACCTGCCAAGGTTTTTGTCTCAATTGGGGCAACCATGGCCATCTTACTTGGGCTGGGGCTCCTTGGTAGTTTTCACAAACCAAAGGACTTTCACATCTATGCTAAAGAAGGAGTCCTGATTGTAGCACTCTGTTGGATCCTCTGGTCCTTCTTTGGTGCCCTTCCCTTTGTCTTTTCGGGGCAAATCCCCAACATTATCGACGCCTTTTTTGAAGTCAGCTCTGGCTTTACAACAACAGGGGCAACGATTTTAGATGATGTAGGTGCCCTCAGCCATTCTCTCCTCTTTTGGCGCAGTTTCACCCACTTAATTGGAGGGATGGGAGTATTGGTCTTCGCCCTTGCCATTATGGACAATAATAAGAACAGCCACCTTGAAGTCATGAAGGCGGAGGTTCCTGGTCCAGTGTTTGGCAAGGTCGTTTCCAAATTAAAAAACACAGCTCAAATCCTCTACTTCTTGTACTTGGGCTTGTTCTTCCTTTTTGTGGTTCTTTATTTCCTTGCTGGCATGCCCCTTTATGATAGTTTTGTCATCGCCATGGGGACGGCTGGAACCGGGGGCTTTACCGTTTTTAACGACGGAATTGCCCACTACAATAGTAGTTTAATCACCTATTTGGTCAGTATCGGGGTTTTAGTCTTCGGGGTTAACTTTAACCTCTACTACTTCCTCATGATCCGAAAATTCAAGGCCTTCTTTAAAGATGAGGAATTGCGGACCTATATCACCATCGTCCTCGTGTCCAGTGTCTTGATCGCGTACAATGTCCTTCATCTCTATGCCAATGTCGCTAAGAGTTTTGAGATTTCCTTCTTCCAAGTTTCCAATATCATCACCACTACCGGTTTTGGTTATGGAACGACGGAAAAATGGCCTCTCTTTTCTCAGTTCATCCTCTTGATGCTGATGGTTGTCGGTGGTTCTGCTGGATCGACCGCCGGGGGGCTAAAAGTCATTCGGTGCTTGACCTTATGGCGAATCGCAAAAAATCAGGTTCTTTCGACCTTGTCTCCGAATCGCGTTCTGACCTTGCATGTCAATGATACGGTATTGGATAAGGATACACAGCATCAGATCCTCAAGTACTTTACAATATACAGTTTTATCACGATCGGCCTACTCTTTGTAGTCAGTCTAGACAATAATAACTTCATGACGGTTGTCAGCGCTGTCTTTAGTTGTTTCAACAACATTGGACCTATGATTGGAACAGGTCAAACCTTCTCCATCTTTAGTCCGATTTCAAAACTGTTACTTTCCTTAGCCATGATTGCCGGACGGCTTGAAATCTATCCAATGATTCTACTCTTCCTCCCTAAAACATGGTCTAAACGCTGATAGACAACTCTTTTACAAAATCAACACCCTTAGAAAAATAATTTCTAAGGGTGTTTCTGTTTATTTGCGATCGTCCTATTTTGATTCTTCATTTCGCTTCAGACTAAAATGGTCTGGCAAGGGGTCTGGTCCTACTTTGGTTCCAGGATGGCAACGTAGAATCCTTGCAATCCCCATCAAGACACCTTTCACACCAAAGCGTTCAATCGCTTGGATCATATAATTGGAACAGGTCGGTTGAAAGCGACAAGAAGGCGGAAATAGGGGAGAGATCCATTTTTGATAGCCTCTGACCATAGCAATCAGGATTTTTTTCATGCTTTTTTAGATTTCGTCACTGCTAAATTGTGCAACTGGCTAATTTCTTTTTTGTTCAAGCGACGGTATTCACCCGGACGAAGTCCTGAGACATCTAGGTTTCCAAACTGGGTTCGGGAGAGTTTGTCCACTAAAAGTCCTACAGCTTCAAACATCTTTTTGACCTGGTGGTTGCGCCCTTCATGAATGGTCAACTGAACCACTGAACGGTTCTTTTCAACATCCACTTTTAAGATCTCATAAGTCGCTGGCTTGGTTTTCTTGCCATCAATGGTCACCCCTCGTGTTAAGGGACGCAAATTTTCCTTATTGGCAATCCCTTTGACACGCGCCACATAGACCTTATCAATCTCATTACGTGGGTGAATCATCTCATCTGTAAAATCACCATCATTGGTCAAAATCAAGACACCAGATGTATCCCAGTCCAAACGTCCTACTGGATAGATGCGCTCTGGCACTTGAGATAAAAGGTCAACGACTGTTGTCCGCCCTTTATCATCCGATACACTAGAGATGACGCCACGTGGCTTATTTAAAAGATAGTAGACCTTTTCTTCGTTATAGATTGGAGTCCCTTCTACTTCAACCTGATCACCGGTTTTAATGATGGTCGCTAATTCACGCACGACTTGGCCATTGACCGTCACCAAGCCTTGCTTGACCAGTTCTTCGGCCTTGCGACGACTAGCCACGCCTGCATGGGCGATATATTTGTTAATTCTCATCTAATTCCTCTGTTCTCTCTGAAAATAATTGACCTTCCTCTGGATTGAGGTCCACTTCCTCAACCTTTGGCAATTCCTCCAAATGATTGATCCCCATGTAATCCAAAAAATACTCCGTCGTGACATACAAATTAGGACGCCCGAGGACTTCTTTTTTCCCATCTTCACGGATCAGATCAAATGACAGTAGTTTGGTAATGGCCCCACTGGAATTGACACCCCGAATATCATCGACCTCCACACGGGTGATCGGTTGCTTATAAGCAATGATTGACAAGGTTTCAAGGGCAGCCCGAGACAAACTTTGGTTCATAGGCGTTCTAGAATAGTCTCGTAAAACCGAAGCGTAGTCTGCCTTTGTCACCAATTTATAACGGGAAGCTGTCTCCATCAAACACAGACTGGTATCTGTATCCTCCTGGTATTTTTGGACCAATTTTTCTAAACTTTGCACCACACCTGTTGGGGGTAAAGAGAGAAGATCTGCGATTTGTCTGGCAGTAATTCCTTCTTCACCCGCTACAAATAAGAGTGCTTCAATTTCAGCTAATTTGCTCATGTTCAATCCTATTTAAGTAAATTTCTCCAAAAGCCGTATCCTGTACCACTGTGACCTCTTGAATTTTGATTAATTCAAGGGTTGCAAGAAATAGGGTAATGACCTCTTGGAGATCCGCTGCTTCTAGAAACAAGTCCTGCAAGAGAACTTGTGAACGATCGTGGAATCGGTGACGCAGCTGGTCCATCAGATCCTCAATCTTGTATTCATCCTTGACAATGGTTGTATGGTTCTGGCGGAATTCTTCTTTTTTCTTGGTCAATAGTTTTGAGAAAGCCAAGAAGAGATCCACCGTGGTGCGATCATGAAGTAATTCAGTATCGTCATAGACCAATTCCATCTTCGGTTTCGAATAATAGAGGGCGCGCTCCTCGTGCTGCGAGGCCATCAACTCTCCTAATTGCTTGTAAGTACGGTACTCTTCCAATTGAGAAAGGAGGTCCTGCTCTAGATCCTCTGCTTCATCCATCTCCTCTGCGACCTTAGGAAGAAGTCTTCGACTCTTGATCAGGGTTAGTTGACTAGCCATCAGCATGTATTCCCCTGCCACCTCTAGTTTCATTGCCTGGAGAGTCGCCAGATAAGCCAGATACTGTTCAATCACCTCAATCAAGGGGACCTCATAGATATCCATCTGGTATTTAGAGACCAAGTGGAGCAAGAGATCCAAAGGCCCTTCAAAATCTTTAAATTTAATATCCATTATTTATATTTTTCTAATGTCACCATAGTTTTTAGGCCCAATTCACGCGCAATACTAAAGAGATCCACACCGAGTTCACGTTGTTTCAAAATATACTGCTCACGAATCGATTGTGCCGAAAGGTCTTGGTTGCCTTTTTCAATCAAGAAAGCTTCTAATTGCCGGAATCCCCACTGACGGGAGTATGATTTTCCCTTATTATCAAAGAGATAGACACCATCGAGGAAGAGCTGCAACTCATCCAGTAAAGGCTCTGGAACTTTTAAAACTCGTTTTTGGCCATCTTTGCCCACTCGAATCACATGAAAGTCCAGCTGAATATCTTCGACCTTGACTTGGAGGATCTCACTTGGCAATAAGCCCATCTCCAGAATCAATAAGGCCATCAAGCGTCCCTGTGGATTGGTTGATTCTTCCCAAAAATGGGTCAGATCCAACAATTCACGATCATGGGTTTTGGCCGGTTGAATTTTAGGCAAGACCAAACGATGATATTCAGAAATAAAGCGTTCTTGATACAAATAATATAAAAATTGGTTAACGGCGGATAATTTTCGTTTTTGAACCGCCGGTTTAAAATCTTTAATCGAAGCTTGGTAAATTCTCAAATTAGTCGGTGTTACTTTTCCATGAATTGATTCAATAAATTGGTCCAAATCATAGAAATAGGCTGACTGAGAATTTTCACTTAGTTCTTTTTGATCAATAAAACTTGCAATAAATTCTTTCATTTTGGAATCATCTCGTATTCATTTGAAAAATTATGCATCAGCGAATTGATGGCTTTGAGGATCGATTTCCGCGTAATAATCCCTTGGAAATACCCTTCTTCATCCACCACTGATAAGAAGGAGTCATCCACCAACTTGTGAAGGACTTCTGTCAAATTGAAGTCTAAGCCGATGACCCCGACCTCCTTCTTTGCAACGTCTACGATATCCATCGAAGCAAAAGTCTCCTCAGGAATCTCGTGTTTCAATTGATAAGATAGAATATCCGTTAGGGAGATCGTCCCCACAAACTTGCGTTCATCCGTCACTACCGGAATGCGACTATAGCTAATCTGGCTCAACAGCAAGACCGCATGGTCTACATTGTGGGTATCAATCAAGACCGCTAAATTTTTGGCAGGAGTTAAGAACGTCTCTTCCTGCGTCAGCAAGAAACGTTCAAATTCCTTTGCTATCATCTGCTAAACTCCTTTGTCAGTTCAGGATACAATTCATGCTCTCGCGTATAATACTCTACCCTAAAGTTCGAATCCGTAATCTCTATCTTGGCATACAAACACTCCCGAATCAGACCACGAGGTTGGCTAACGGATCCAGGATTCACAAAGAGGGTTCTTCCTTCCTTCCAAGCATCTGGGATATGAAGGTGGCCGTATAGACAGATATCTGCTTCCTCCTCTTGGGCCCACAGATCCAATTTTTGAAAACTAAAATTGATCTGGAAGAGATGCCCATGGGTCTGGATGATCCGTGTTGGCCCTAGTTGGGTCACCAAGCGTTCCGGATAGCCATCATAAAAATCCATATTTCCTTGGACAACGTGGATCCCTTCCCAGACAGGATCATCACTTTTTAGTTCAGAATCCCCATTGTGAAAGATTCCATCGACCTTGCCTAGATATTTTTCTTTAATTGCTTCAACAATGGAGCGGTCTCCATGCGAGTCACTCATCACGATGATTGTTTGCTTTGCCATGATGGAAATACCTCCAATAACTTTTTAACAGCTAAAGCACGATGCGATTGTGTATTTTTTTCTTCAAGTGTTAATTCAGCGGCAGCACGGCCCGTTTCCCCAACTAAGAAGAGTGGATCATAGCCAAACCCATTTTCTCCTTTAGGCTCAAAATTAATATACCCTGGCCAATCAGCTTCCACCACTAGGCTTTCCTTGCCTGGTCTTGCAACCACCAAGGTCGTATGGAACTGGGCTGAACGGTCTTTCAAGTCAAAAACCATAGCCAATTCGTGCAACAATTTCGCATTATTCTCTGCATCTGTCGCACCAACTCCCGCAAAGCGAGCGGACCAAACTCCTGGTAAGCCTCCCAAGATATCTACCTTCAAACCTGAATCATCCGCTAAGACTGTTTTCCCAGTTAGCTCTGCGATGGTTTCAGCTTTTAGGCGGGCATTCTCCTCAAAGGTCATCCCTGTTTCTTCGACTTCTGGAAGCTCTGGATACTGATTGAGGTTTTCCACTTCAAAGCCTAGCTTTTCAAACATATTGCGGAATTCTTTGGTTTTTCCCTCATTTCGAGTCGCAATGAGAATCGTATCTTTGACCTTGTCTTGACCCAAGAAGGCTTCCAAATCCAGCCCATCACTTGGCAAATGCAAATAGAGCAATTTCCCTTTTTCAACCAAGAGCAAGGCTCCTTGACGCTGTACGATCTCAAAAGCTCTTCCCTTGACTTCATTCAAGATTTCCGTCAAAAAGGTTAGGAAACGAAAGGCTGAACCATAGCGCATCACCGATAGATTAAGCGGAAATCCTTCAGGATCCTTGGCAAAGAGAAGTTCCAGCTGGTCTAACAGAGTGGAAGCTTCCGCAGGAACTTGACTAAATTGATTGTAGTCTGCATCTTCTCCCCATTGGGCAATATACCAATCTTGGGAATCTTTGTATTCAAATAGTTTGTCACTCATAAATTTACATGCTCCACATTCACTGAACGTTCTAGCCATTTTTCGGCAATTGCTGCAAAGCTATTGGCATTTGCAGTGGTATAAAAGCGGTGGGTCTGCTCTAAGAGTTCGCGGCTCTTATTGAGCTCAAAATAGTTTAATAAGACGGAAATATCCCGAACACACTCCGCTCCACTATCAATCAATTTGACATCCGGTCCCATCACATTTTGAATAATCGGTTTTAACAGGGGATAATGGGTACATCCCAAGACCAAGGTATCAACCTTTCCAACTAGTGGTTTTAGAGTTTCGTAAACCACCTTTTTGGTCACACTGGATGCCAACTCGTTGGATTCCACTAAAGGAACAAACTTGGGACAAGCTAAACTGGTGACTTTCATATCTGGTGCCAGACTTTGAATCTTCTCTTTATAAATTCCAGAAGAAACTGTCATCGGTGTCCCAATGACCCCAATTTTTTGATGGGTCGTTGATTTAATGGCTGCAGAAGCTCCGGGCAAGATCACTCCCAAAACAGGAATATCAAGTTTTTCCTTTACTTCTTCCCAAACCACTGCCGTCGCTGTATTACAAGCTAAAACAATCATCTTGACATTTTTGGTCAGAAGGAAGTTCACCATCTGCCAAGTATACTCGCGAATTTGGTCTGCTGGTCTAGGACCATAAGGTGCACGTGCTGAATCTCCAATATAGACGACATCTTCGTGAGGAAGCTGACGGAGCAATTCGCGGACAACAGTCAAGCCCCCTACTCCAGAATCTAAAAAACCAATCGGTCGGTTATCCATATCTCTTCCTTCCAAAAGGAGGGACTAAGAAATTCCTCCAAGCCCCTCTCATTTATTATCGTGAGATTGCCCCACTCTTATTTTTTCTTGTTTTTCGCCATTGCTGATTTTTGTTGGGTCACAATTTGGCGATAGACTTGTTGAACTTTTGCTTCGCTTGGACGTTGGCCACTCGCACCTAAAAGTGTGCGGACTGCTTCAACATTCAAACGTGGATTTGATGCAAATTCTTTTTCAAATTGACGACGAAGCAAGAACATTCCTGCAACCATCCCACCAAAGAAAGCTAAAATAATCAACAAAATTCCTAAAAAGAGATTCATACAATTTTCTCCGATCCATTATTTTTACATAACTATCATTATATCAGACAATCGCTTATTTTTCAATGTCAAAGCCGTAGAGTGTCGCAAGATAATCTTCTGGTTTTTCTGCTCGACGAATCAAACGGGCCTGCCCATCTTCTTGAAGCAAAACTTCTGCCGAACGCAACTTGGCATTGTACTGATAGCCCATTGAAAATCCATGGGCTCCAGTGTCATGGATCACGAGTAAATCTCCAATCTCCGTCACGGGTAATTCTCTTTGTTTGGCAAATTTATCGTTGTTTTCACAGAGACTTCCCACGACATCGACCACTTCAGTTGGTTCATCTGAACGATCCATATTGGTAATATGGTGATAAGCACCGTACATAGCCGGTCTAAGAAGATTCACAGCTGAAGCATCGACACCCACATAGGTCCGGTAGGTTTTCTTTTTATGCGTCACTCTGGTTACCAAGAGGCCGTGTGAAGCCAGCATAAAGCGACCAAGCTCGGTATAGATTTTCACATGACCAAGTCCTGCTGGTTTGAGAATCTCATCAAAAACGCGATGCACACCTTCCCCAATAATGTTAATATCATTTGGTTCTTGTTCTGGCTTGTAATTGACCCCAACTCCACCAGAGAGGTTGATGAAGCCCAAGTGGACACCTGTTTTCACGACGACTTCTACTGCCAATTCAAAAAGTTGACGCGCTAACTCTGGATAGTAGTCGTTGGATACAGTATTAGAAGCCAATAAAGCGTGAATACCAAACTCTTCCACACCTAGTTCTTTCAACTCGATAAAGGCTTGGATCAATTGCTCCTTGGTCATTCCAAACTTGGCTTCTTCAGGATTGTCCATAATATCGGTTCCCAGTTCAAAAACTCCACCAGGATTATAGCGGCAAGAAATAACCTTGGGGATGCTGGTCACAGACTTCAAGAAAGCAATGTCTTCATAGGCGTCCAGATTGATAGTTGCCCCTAATTCTCTCGCATAGACAAATTCATCAGCTGGCGTGTTGTTAGAAGAAAACATGATTTCTTTCCCACTAAAGCCCAGTTTATCCGCCATTAACAATTCCACGTAGCTGGCCGTGTCGACTCCACAGCCCTCTTCTTGCAAAATTTTTAGGATCGATGGGTTAGGAGTCGCCTTGATGGCAAAGTATTCCTTAAATCCTTCATTCCAAGCAAAAGCTTGATGGAGGGCACGAGCCGTTTCACGAATTCCTGCTTCATCATAGAGATGGAAAGGGGTAGGAAATTCTTGGGTCAGACTTTCTAATTGTTCACGGGTTACAAAAGGTGTTTTCATAAGCGCTCATTTCTATTCTTTAGTCACTATTAGTATAGCACAAGTCGGAAGACAAAAAAAGCCGAGGCAACTGCCCCAGCTCAAGCTCTCTTTGATTAGTCGTTTCTTCCGAAGATACGAAGAAGGCTGATAAAGAGGTTGATAAAGTCAAGATACAGTTCCAAAGCCATTGCTACTGCCCAACCTGTAGCAGGTTGACCATTTGTTTGATCATAGACATAGCGAATCTTTTGGTTATCCCAAGCTGTCAATCCTGCAAAGAGGAAGACAGAGATGATACTCAAGATATAGTCCATTCCAGAACTTCTCAAGAACATGTTCACAACAGAAGCGATGATCACACCGATCAAGACTCCCATCAAGGCACGTCCCATTCCAGACAGGTCCTTTTTCACGACGCGTCCGATAGCTCCCATGACAATAAACATCAAGGCACTGACCAAGAAAGCCTTATAGACAGTTGCTTGCATGTAGCGAGCAATGATAAAGCTCAAGGTAAAGCCATTCAAAGCTGAGTAGATCAAGAAGATCGGAAGAGCAGACGGGCTATTTTTAACAGCCTTCCCACTTGCAACAAAGACCAAGATCAATTCTACAACCACTGCTGCATAGTAAACCATTGGTGCGGTTGTCAAGATTTGAACGAAGAAATCTTGAAAGACTGTCATCATAAGGCCAGACACAAGAGCTGAAATCCCTACACCGATCCCAACTAATGAATAGATTTTGTTATAAAAAGCATTCAATCCACTTTGTTCTTGGATTACTGAATCATTATACATATAAACAAGTTCCTTTCAAATTTGTTTACTACGATTTTAACATTTTTCGATGAAAAAATCTCCTTTTAGCCATCTTTTTACGCCATGGTTCTGAAGCTTCTTTAACAGCCCAGTATTTATCCACCATGGTCACTACGAAGGATTCTTTGTAGCGAGGCGGGGCAAGGGTAGCACCCCACATATGTTTAATAATGATGTCTTCTTCCTTGGCATTGAGATCTGTGATCTTTCGTGCATTTCTCACGGCAATGCGGGGATGGATCCAGGCGTGACTCTTGGTAAACTTGGTCTCGCGCCAATCATAGTAAAAGAGGTCATGCAAGAGGCCACCCCGAGCCGTACTTTTAGCATCCCAGCCAAATTTTTTAGCCAGTTTATAACTAGTATAGCTAACATGAATGGAATGCTCCAAACGATTGGAATGAATATGATGGGGGATGTCGGCTAATTTTTGAACCTTAGGGTGCTGGATCAACTGTCCCACATAGGTCATGTATTCTTTGTCACGATGATATTGCATCAGATCACCACCTTTCCTTGATAGGCTCTCCCAATAAGATTTCCACCAATTTCTTTTTTCAACTTAAGTATACTGCTTTTTCTCAAAAATTCCTTAAATGAAACATCAAAATTCCAGCAGCTACTGCAACATTCAAACTCTCAGCCCGACCCGGCATGGTAATATGAACAAGCTGGTTGGCTCGTGTAGCCATTTCTGGACTGATGCCCTTGCCTTCATTGCCCATCACCAAAATAAATTGATCAATCTGAGGGAGCTGACGGTAATCGATGGAAGCTTCTGATAGCGTCGTTGCGAGGACCGCTAGATTGGATTGACTAGCTCGTTCAAACAGTTCTTCTCGATCCAGTTTCCAGATAGGAATATGGAAATGACTGCCCTGCATGGATCGAAGAGTCTTGAGACTGTATAGATCTGCGGATGCTTTCGAAAGCATGACACCAGCAAAGCCGGCTGCATCTGCTGTTCGAATCATGGTTCCCACATTACCTGGATCTTGGACATCCTCCAAATAGAGGTAACGACCTTGTAACTGATATGGAAGGACGGGTTGCTCTAGAAGAATCTCTGCGACAATTCCTTGAGGGGTCTTCGAATCAGCCAAGAGACTCAAGATCTCCGAAGTCACGACAGTGACGTTTTGGATATTCTCTACCCGGTCTAAATAGGCTTCTAAAACAAAGACCTGCCGAATCTCCGCCTGATTTTCTACTGCCTCTTCAAAGAGATGCCAACCTTCAATGAGATAGGAATCTGTCCGATATTTTTTTTGATGTAATTTTTTAGCATTTTTGATTACATTATTGGATTTAGACGTTATAATATTCATAGACCTATTATAGCATAAAGAAAAAGAAGAAATCATACCTCAGATAGATTTCTTCGAGTCAAGGAGGATGAACATGCAAAAGGTAAAAATGATTGCCCAAGGACGGGTTCAAGGAGTTGGTTTTCGCTGGGGAGTCTGCAGTCTTGCTTTAGAGATCGGTGGGATTACTGGCCGTGTCTGGAACAATGACGATGGGACGGTTGGTATTCTAGCTCAGGCAGAGTCTAGCAGTCAAATGGCCAAATTCATCCAAGAAATACGCAAAGGTCCTACGCCGTTTGCGCATGTGACTTATTTGGATGTTACGCTAGCAAACTTTGAAAACTATAAGGACTTCAAAATTTCAAATTAAGACTAGAGAACTATTGTGTATTTTCAAAAAAAACAGTAGAATAGAAAGGTAACATTTTAAAAAAGAAGGAACGATTTGTGAAAAAAAATAAACTTGCATTATTGGCATCGATGGGACTAGCTTCGCTCGTCTTCTTATCAGGATGCGTGAGTGTCGATCGGAAAACTGGAAATCCAACTGGATTGATTTGGAATCTTCTTGGCCGTCCAATGGGCGAAGCCATCAAATTCTTTGCTAATAACCTTGGCTTGGGCTTTGGGATCGGGATTATTATCGTCACCTTGATCGTGCGTTTAATCATCTTGCCACTTGGTTTGTACCAATCATGGAAGGCAACCTACCAATCTGAAAAGATGAACTACTTGAAGCCTATCCTTGGACCAATCCAAGAGCGCATGAAGAACGCTAGCACACAAGAAGAAAAGCTATTGGCGCAACAAGAATTAATGGCTGCTCAACGTGAAAATGGGGTCAGCATGTTTGGTGGAGTTGGATGTTTACCACTCTTGATCCAAATGCCATTCTTCTCTGCCCTTTTCTTTGCGGCTCAGCACACCAAAGGGGTAGCAGAAAGTAGTTTCCTTGGTATTGCTCTTGGAAAACCAAGCTTGCTCTTGACAGCTATCGTAGCGGTTCTCTACTATATCCAAAGTATGCTCTCTCTTCATGGGATTGAAGATGAAACCCAAAAGGAAAGTATGCGTAAAGCATCACTGATGAGCCCGATTATGATCGGTGTCTTCTCATTGATCTCTTCAGCCGGAGTGACTCTTTACTGGGTAGTCGGTGGGGTGATCCAAATTATCCAACAATTTGTCATCAACTACTTGATTCGTCCAAATCTTCGCAAACGGGTCGCTGAGGAATACAAAAACAATCCTCCAAAAGCGACTAGTCACCGTGTGAAAAAAGACGTTACACCAACTGCAACGACACAAATTCAACACAAACCAAAAAACAACCGCAATGCAGGAAAACAACGCAATAGAAAAACGCAATAGAAAGTAGTACAAACTTCTAAATTCTAGCGGAATTACTGAAGCACCTGAACCCTCTAGTTCAGGTGCTTTTTTAATCCCTTTCAATCAATCAACGAAAAATTTACACCCTCACAAGGGGATTAAGAGCACAAAAAAACAAGCCCTCTTTGAGAGCCTGCATTTTATAGTTACGCTGTTTTTTCTACGTTCAAAATTTTCACTTGGTAGCTTCCAGCTGGTGTTTCAACAGTGACCACATCACCTGTTTTTTTACCAATCAAAGCGTGACCGATTGGGCTTTCGTTCGAGATCTTCCCTGCAAAGGCATCTGCCCCTGCTGAACCGACGATGCTGTATACTTCTTCATCTGTTTCGCCAACTTCTTGGACTGTAACGGTTTTTCCGATCGCAACTTCGTCTACTGCAACAGCATCACTATCGACGATTTCTGCATAACGGATTTTTGTTTCCAAGCTAGAGATTTGACCTTCCACAAAAGCTTGTTCATCTTTTGCTGCTTCATACTCAGAGTTTTCTGAGAGGTCACCATATGAACGAGCGATCTTAATCCGTTCTACCACTTCAGGACGACGGACCAATTTCAACTCTTCTAATTCTTGTTCCAACTTTTCTTTTTCTGCTAGTGTCATTGGGTATGTTTTTTCTGCCATTATTCTTCTCTTTCTATTATTTGAATGAAAAAGCTGTGGACGCGCCACATGCTTTTTCTAGTTTGAACTTGCTTGTGTCAATTTACTATTGACATGTTCTTCAACATTTTTATTGTGTTCTTCGTATGTCTTAGCGAAGAAAACTTCACCATTTTCGACATTTGCGACAAAATACAAGTAATCGGTCTTACTTGGGTTCACTGCCGCTTCGATCGCTGATACTCCAGGGTTATCCACTGGGCCAGGCATCAAGCCGGTATTCTTATAAATATTATAAGGTGAATCCAGCTCTGTATTGATCGTTGCATCTTCTTTTAAGGTCGTCTTTTGACCAAGTTTCCCTTCTGCATAAAGAATTGCAATATTACTTTGCAAAGGCATGTCTTGGTTCAAACGGTTATAGAAGACACTCGCGATATCTTTGCGGTCCTGATCCGTCGCCCCTTCTTTTTCAACCAAGGAAGCAAGAGTCAATACTTCGTTTACATTGATGTTCTTGCTCTCAAGTGTTTCATAGTATGGGCTTAAGTTTTGATCCATTGCCGCAAGCATCTGATCGATCATCTCTTTCACTGTGGTATCTTTGCCATAGTTATAAGTTGCTGGGAAGAGATAACCTTCTAAACGGTAGCGAACACCAGAATCCTTACTTGGCAGATTCGCCAAGAGCTTAGGATATTTGGCCACCATCTTCTCAATAAAGGCATCGTCTTGGACAGCCTTCAAGAAATCTTCTTTCTTAAATGGAGTCTTGCCTGCCTTCTTAGTGGAGACATCGGTGGTGATAGCCGTCGCAATCTGATCGATCGTATAACCTTCTGGAATCGTCACCTTCCCAAGAACTGGAGCCTGAGGAGTTTTGGTTCCCTCTTCTTGCAGTTTTTGGATGATGGTTTCTAGATCCATGCTCTTTTGCAAATTGAAATAACCAGATTTGAAATTGCTATAGTTCTTGAACTTGGTATAGTAGTTAAAGAACTGACCATTTTTCACGAGTCCTTTTTTCTCAAGGATCGCGCCAATCTCACGATTACTTGAACCTGCTGGAATCTCAACCGTTACGAATTCTGTTGCATTTTTATCCATCGGCTTGACAGCTGAATGGATATAGGTCACAGCAAAGATCCCTGTAGCCACGATCACAATCAGCAAAAGGCTGACCACTGTCCGCACAATTCGTTTAGCGATTTTATTTTGTTTCTTTTGTTTTTGTTGGCGCTGGTTACGAGAAGAGCGCGATAAGCTTTCCTCTACCGGTTCCTGACTTGGTTCTTTTGGAGCAGGCTTTGGAAGCTCACTCTTTTCTTCCACAGCAGGAGTCGCCTTTTCTGGCTCCACTGGTTCTTCTTTGGGAGCCAACGCAGATTCTTCTACTTTTGGAGGTAGTGTTGCTTCTTCCTCCTCTTTCAGTGAAGAAGGGGTTTCAATACTTCGATCAGGTAGATCATACTCTTTTTCGATTTTTAGAAGTTGCTCATTGGCCTCTTCTAAGTCTCTGAGGATCTGCTCTTTGAAGCTTAATAACTTCTCACTGTCTTGTGATTTATCAGTCAAATAATTGACCTCCCTCATCATAATCCTTAATATTATATCTTAAAAGATTTAGAAAAGCAATACAAATCGCCTTTCTTCTTTAAAATACCTATTTAATCAAGTTTTTCATTTTCCCAGACCAGATTGTACCAAACTTCACCCGCATATTGGGATTCTGACCGGCCTTCATTGGTAAATCCTTGCTTTTCATAATAAGGAATCAAATAATCATGACAGGTCAAATTGATCCCTTGGCGATTATCTTTCAACGCAATCTCTTTCATCGCTTCAAGCAAAAGGGTTCCCACTCCAAGTCCTTGAGCTTCTTTAGCAATGGATAGACTCGTAATGGAAATAAAGCCCTGTTCTAACTGACTTAGATCTTCAACCTCTGAAAAAGAGGAATCGATCAAATAGCGCTCCGGTCTAACAGGTCCTTCTAAATAGCCTAAAATCTGACCCTGGCACTCTGCTACAAGAAATGTCGTTTGAATCTTTTCGATGTGATCTTTTAAAATCTCACGCGCAATCGCTTCTTCTTCTGAGAAATTCTCAAGCTCAATGCGCTCGATGGCATCCAAATCCTGCAGCTCTGCCTGTCTAATGTGAATCTTTTCTTTCATCATTTACTCCTTCTATCGTTCCCAAACCATATGGACACCTCGATCAGACTCAGCTTCATCTCGAAATCCTTGCTGGGAAAAATAAGATAGTAAGTCTTCTGGGCAATCGATCCAAATGGCTTCCTTTTCCTTTTGAACAGCTAGATCCTTTAAAGCAGCGATTAAAATAGAACCATAGCCTTGACCTTGAAAGGCTGGTCTCACTGCTAGTCGCAATACAATTAGGTCTCTTTTTAAAGGCTGGTCTTCTGTCGCCAACAAGTAAGCCACAGCATCCCCCGCCTGCTCTGCAAGCAAAGAAATGGCTTCCTTCGAACCTAGCGCTTCCTCAAGAGTGGCCCTGTGCTCCTTTCCTTCATTGCCATGAAGTTCTTCTTCTAGTAACAGCAGCTGTTCTTGATCAGCTGGGGTGATTGATCGAATCATCATCCTGCTTTCCTCATCTCATACTCCTTCAGTGGACAGATAAATTTGAGTCTGGAACCAAAAGATTCCAGACTCAATCATCTCTTATTGTACACTATGTGTCAAACTAGATAATAAACGCTCAAATGAGTATTCATAGGTTTGAATATCTCCTGCTCCCATAAAGACATAGACTGCATTATCATGGTCAAGAAGAGGAGAAACATTCTCAGCTGTAATAATCGCTGAGCGTTTGACAATTTTTGCTTCCAAATCTTCAACTTTCACATCGCCGTGATCGACTTCACGCGCAGAGCCATAGATCTGTGCCAAGTAAACAGCATCTGCTTGATTCAAGGCTTCTGCAAATTCATCTAACAAGGCAATGGTCCGTGTAAAGGTATGTGGTTGGAAAATGGCCACAATCTCTTTACTTGGGTATTTTTGACGGGCCGCATCCAAGGTTGCAATAATTTCCGTTGGATGGTGCGCAAAGTCATCGATGATCACTGTTCCATTGACTACTTTTTCAGTAAAGCGACGTTTCACTCCAGCAAAGGTCTTCAAATGCTCGCGGACTAAATCTAAATCAAATCCTGCAATGTAAAGCAAACCAATGACTGCTGTAGCATTCATGATGTTGTGACGACCAAATGTTGGGATATGGAATTGCCCCAAATCTTCTCCACGGAAATGAACGTTGAAGGTTGAACCTGTCGTTGAGCGAAGCAAGTTGCTTGCCACAAAATCGTTCGTCTCCTTATCAAAACCATAGTAATAAATTGGTGCTGATGAGGTAATCCGACGCAATTCTTTGTCTTCTCCGTAGATGAAGAGGCCCTTACTGATTTGTTTGGCATAATCGTTAAAAGCATTAAAGACATCTTCCAAGCTCGTGAAATAGTCTGGATGGTCGAAGTCAATATTGGTGATGATGCTGTATTCAGGATGGTAAGGCATAAAGTGGCGTTCATACTCATCTGATTCAAAGACAAAGTATTTGGCTGCTGCAGAGCCACGACCTGTCCCGTCACCAATCAAATAACTGGTGTCAGTGATATTTGATAAGACGTGAGAAAGCATCCCTGTTGTCGAGGTTTTTCCGTGTGCTCCGGCAACCCCCATGCTGACGAAGTCACGCATAAATTCACCAAGGAATTCATGGTAGCGTTTATAAGTTAGGCCATGCTCATCTGCATAAGCAATTTCCACATTGTTATCTGGACGGAAAGCATTCCCGGCAATGAGGATCTTGTCGCCTTCCAAATTTTTCACATCAAATGGATAAATTTGAATTCCTACTTGTTCCAAGCCACGTTGCGTAAAGTAATACTTCTCAACATCTGACCCTTGAACCGTATGTCCCATTTGGTGAAGCATGAGGGCTAAAGCACTCATCCCTGCTCCTTTAATTCCAATAAAATGGTATGTATTAGACATGTTTTCTCCTTATTCTTGATCTAGATGGGTTAAATCCAATTCTTGTTTGATTGGCTGTGGTTTCAACTTGTGCTGATCTTTATTGTATATTTGGCTAGTCTTTAAGAAATCATAATTGTTTTTCTTTTCAGTCGGTTCTGCCACTTCTGGTTCTCCTGCAGATTCGAACTCTGCAAGGATCAACTGATCTTGTCGTAATCGTTTGCTATATTTCAATAATTCACCCGGATTTTCCTTTTGGAAGGGAGCCGTTGGCTGACCAGGTTTTCGTTCAGAAATAAATGGTTTTTTCCGTTTACTTGTAGTAGCTGCTGGATCCGTTGTCAGATAGGGAGCTGTGCGTTTCTTTTTCAGATCTTCACGAGCGCGCTCTCTCGCTTCCTCTGCATAACGATTGGCTGGGCTTTTTTTATCAATCGGCTCTTTAAAATCAGGTTTTCTTACTGGCCGTCTTTTCGGTAGGGGCTCTTCTAATGGTTGGTGGTAAGGATGCTTAGGTTTGGTATTTTCAGCAATCGGTTGCCATTCCAAATAATTTTTATCCACATAGTCGCCTGTAATGTTACTAATCAAGTCTGTTTCATCGTACAGGTTCATGTGGGGCATCTCTGTTAACATCAACTCATTATCCCCTACTTGAGGAAAATATTTTTCTGTCATGCTTTCTTCCTTTCGACACTCCATTAATTATAAACTATTCACAGAATTTTTCAAGCTATTCTGACTGAATTCCAAGAATCTCACGAATTTCCTCAACCGATAAACTAGATCGTGTTTCCGTTCCGTCTAAAATCGTTGAGACCAAGTGTCTTTTGGAAGCTTGTAGTTCTTGGATTTTTTCTTCGATCGTACCACGAGTAATCATGCGGTAAACTTCAACATTTTGTTCCTGTCCCATTCGATGGGCACGTCCAATAGCCTGGTCTTCCACTGCAGGATTCCACCACAAATCGACTAAGATGACCGTATCGGCACCAGTGAGGTTCAATCCAACCCCTCCAGCCTTCAGAGAAATGAGAAAAGCATGGCGCTCACCTGCATTAAAAGCATTGGTCATTTCTTGTCGATCTTTAGCGGGAGTAGAACCTGTGATTTTAAAGGAGGTCATGCCAAGCTGGTCAATCTCCTGCTCTAGGATATCCAGCATGCCTCTAAATTGAGAGAAGATCAAAACCCGGTGTTCGCCATCCTTGATTTGACCCAAAAGATCTCGAAGGCTCTCCAATTTCCCACTATCTCCCTGATAGTCTTCCATAAAGAGGGCGGGGGTATCACAGATTTGGCGAAGGCGCATGAGACCCGAGAGAATTTCCACCTTACTCCGATTTAGTTCTTCCTCGCTAGAGCTTCGAACCCGATCTTGAATTTGTTTTAATTGAGCCAAATAGATCGTTTTTTGGCTTTCATCCAACTCATTGTGGTAGGTTGTTTCAATCAAGTCCGGTAATTCTTGGAGCACTTCATCTTTTTTCCGTCTCATGACAAAAGGTTTGACAAATCGTGCAATGGTCTCAGGACTCAATTTTTGAAATTCTCTTTTAGCTGGGAAGAGCCCTGGAAGGACAATTTGGAAAATGGACCAGAGTTCACCCACATGATTTTCAATCGGTGTCCCAGATAGGGCAAACACATGCGGAACCTCAAAGCCACGTAAGTGTTGGGCAATCTTGGTTTGGGCATTTTTCATGACCTGGGCTTCATCTAGAATCAAGTACTCATACTGATTCTTCTGGTATTCCTCCACATCTTGACGAAAAGACGCGTAACTAGTGATAACTACCTGTGGATTGGTTGCGATGAGTTCATCTCGGTGCTGCTTGAGACCATAGACGACTGCCACTTCCATCTGAGGAGCGAATTTTGAAAATTCTTGTTTCCAATTGTAGATGAGACTAGATGGAGCTAGAATCAAGATTTTAGTTTCTTTTTTTGCGACACTGGTCAAGAAGGAAATAGTCTGCAGGGTTTTCCCAAGCCCCATATCATCCGCTAAAATACCACCAAAACCATAATGATTTAACATGGAGAACCATTTAACCCCTGTTTCTTGGTAATCCCTTAGGGTCGCTTGGATTGTCATCTGAGGGAGTTGGAAGTCTTCTGGATGAGTCAAATCATGAGCTAAATTTCGAAAGTCTTCTGAAAAATGAACATTGTCTTGATCTACCAACAAATCAGATAGCTGATAAGCGGCAATCCGGCGGGCTTGTAGTTTCCCACCCTTGCTCATTTTCGCCCGCAGATCTGCTAAGGCTCGACTGATCTTCTTGGTTTCTTCATCAAAGACAAGAACTTTCCCTGTATGGCTGACAAAATAGTCTTTTTGCCCTACTAGAGCTTTGAGGACCTGGTCCACTTCGGCTGGATCCACACTTTCAAAGTCAAAACCGATCTCCAGTAGACTGCCATTGGTTTTAACATCAATTTTTGGACGCTCCACTTGATAAAGATCTAAAAGGCTATCAGAGAGGGTAACCTCTCCTAAGGCTTCAAAAGTCGGGATCTGTTGGTGAAAGAATGGATAGATTTGCTCACTTGATAAAGGACTTCTTTGGGAAGAAAAATCATCCGTAAAACCTGCTGCTAGCATGGTTGAAAAGACTTCTTGCTCCTTATCGAAATCACTAGAATAAGGAAGATTGAGAAGTTCCTCACGCGTGGTCACCACACGATCCTGGTATTGAAAGACAACATCCAGTAATACAGTCTGATCCTGTGCTAGATCAAAATGAAATTCCGGAGTGAAATCGTGGATTAAAAAGCTGGTCGGGGCTGTTATTTGTCCCAGTTTTTTGAACTCTTTTAGACTATAGGAAAGTTTGGTCTGATCCGTTGGATCAAAATGCAGGCGTTTTTTGCGATCCTGATCCATTGGAAGATCTTGGATGGCCTTCCATAGGGTTCGCTGTTGGGGCGTCAGGTGATAGAAGACACCATTTCGAAACAGGTAAACAGCCGACTCGACAACCTTCACTTGTGGCTCCGTAATGATCAATTCGTAAAAATCACCATGGTCTTCCACCTGAAAATGAAAGAGATCTTCCTCCCCATGGACATCCTGAAAATAGACTTCAGAAAAATCATACAAGCTGTATTGCAAGAGGAAAGAATCCAAATTCATCAGTAATTCTACAGCTTCTTCAAAGAGAGTCGGTGGAAAATAAAGATGGCGCCCAGCATTGGGAAAGAAATCTTGCTCTTTCGAGCCACTATCTGTGACCAAGCCTTGTAGGAAATTGATCACATCCTGACTAGGCCCATCAAATTCTAAATAAGAAATGGGTTCATAGTAACTTTTGCCAATTGCAAAGTGGCCTTCTTTTTGAAGGGTCTGCAAAAAAGCTAGCACATCTCTGATCACATAAGAACGCTCGTCTGGCAAGCGACGAATGCGAAGGGTCCACAAGAATTGACCAGAGTATTCATCCTCCTGCCCGACTGCTGATAAGACATAACGTGTTGCTTTCTTTTCGATTTTTGGAAGAACCTGGTCTAAAAACAAACTTCCAAAAGAGACCTTCTCCTGCGTTTCTTCAGTCGCCGTGGCGTCTTCTTCAAGACTTGCAAGAGCTGCTTTCCCACTGTCATCATTCTTCAAAAAAGCTTCCACAGCTGCCAGATGCGTACAGAATTTTTTCTTTTGAAAGAAAGCACAGCTACAAAAAACAGCATCGTCGTCCAAACTGTACCGCAAGCTTTCTTCTTCCACCCGAAAATATAGGTATTTTTCTTTTACTTCCTGAAGGGAAACCTTCCCAGCTTCATAGAGAAGGCTCCCTTGTGAACGAACCTTCCCAGGAATTAATTTTGCCATGTTTACCACCTTAGATTAATCCCTTTATTATACCATATTTAAGATAAAATTAGAAAAGATAGTCATCATCTTGAAAGGTTTTTAGCCCATTTTAAAATAGAAAAACTGAGACAGCATTGTCCCAGTTTTTTATATGATTTCGTAACTTAGTCATCACAAACAGCTATCCACGCTTCTTCTCTTTTGACTGTTTGAGCGAACAATAGATAGAATAGCTAAATAGAGAGGAGAAAGATTCCGATAGCTCACAGAAAAACACAAAAAACACGACCTTATTTTTTAATAAAATCCCCAGTAATAGGATCAAGAGCTCCAAGTTTACGATCGAACCGATAAACAAGAGATACAGATAGATCTTAAATAATAAGTACACAGACCTAAAGCTCTCATGATGTTCATGAGTTTACTCTACTCATCCTTAAAAAAAGTAACGCTTATGCGCTACTTTTAGTTGTTTTCATAGTTGGAAGAACGAGCATTTTATCATTTGAAATATCCTTCCCGACTTTGATCCATTTGTCTCGTATTCCCTACTTCCGTTTTCGCGCAATCAAATGGATCGGGGTTCCTTCAAAAACAAAGGCCTTGCGAATTTGGTTCTCCAAGAAACGAAGGTAAGAGAAGTGCATCAGTTCTTCTTCATTAACAAAGATCACAAAAGTTGGCGGCTTGGTTGCTACTTGTGTCGCATAGAAGATCTTGAGACGTTTTCCTTTATCTGTCGGTGTTGGATTAATGGCAATGGCATCCATAATCACATCGTTCAAGACAGCTGAAGGAATCCGCGTATTTTGACTCTCACTGATCTGTTTGATCATCTCTGGCAACTTGTGCAAGCGTTGTTTAGTTAAGGCAGAGACAAAGACAATCGGCGCATAAGAAAGGTATTGGAATTGATCGCGAATGTCATCTTCCCACTGCTTCATGGTATGGTTGTCTTTTTCAATGGTATCCCATTTGTTGACAACAATGATCATACCTTTACCAGCTTCATGAGCAAAGCCAGCGATCCGCTTGTCATATTCCCGAATCCCTTCTTCGGCATTAATAACCATCAAAACCACATCTGAACGGTCGATGGCACGCATGGCACGCATGACAGAATATTTCTCAGTGTTTTCATAGATTTTACCAGATTTACGCATACCAGCTGTATCGATCATGGTAAATTCTTGACCATCTGCATCGGTAAAATGGGTATCGATGGCATCCCGTGTAGTTCCAGCAACAGGGCTTGCGATAACTCGGTCTTCTCCAAGGATCGCATTGATCAAGCTTGATTTTCCAACATTTGGACGACCAATCAAGCTAAATTTAATGATATCTGGATTTTCTTCTTCTGTTTCATTCGGGAGATTTTCAATGATGGCATCAAGCACATCCCCAGTTCCGATCCCGTGGACAGAGGATACCGGTAGTGGCTCACCCAGTCCCAAGGCATAAAAATCATAGATATCATTGCGCATCTCTGGATTATCCACCTTGTTGACTGCAAGAATGACCGGTTTATGGGTCTTATACAAGATACGAGTGACATATTCATCCGCGTCCGTGATCCCTTCTTTCCCAGAAACGACAAAGACGATCACATCTGCTTCGTCCATGGCAATTTCTGCCTGATGCTTGATTTGCTCCATAAATGGGGCATCTACGTCATCAATTCCCCCTGTATCAATGATACTAAATTTTCGATTCAACCACTCAGCTGTTGCATAAATGCGGTCACGAGTGACTCCTTCTACATCCTCAACGATGGAAATCCGCTCACCGGCAATCCGGTTAAAGAGTGTAGATTTTCCGACATTGGGACGGCCTACAATCGCAATAGTTGGTAGGGCCATGATTTCCTCTTTTCTAATGAAAGGCATGACTTCGGTTCAAGAACGCCTCTCTTCATTTCATAATAGTTTGTGTTTTTCTAGTAGTTTTTTGGTCTCTTCTTGTTCAGGTTGACCAAATTGAGCTGCAAGGCGCTCGCTCCAGCTATCTGTTGCACGCGCTCCAGCATAATCTGCCTGAACCTTGTCATAGGCAGTCACAACTGATAGGTCTTGTTCTTGGTATTCTTCTTCAAAAGCAACCTGCTCCAATGGTAAACGTGGTTTCACTGCATGTTGCTGGTTGGGTACTCCGAGAGCAATCCCAAAAACAGGGTAGGTATAATCTGGCAGACGGAAGAGTTCTGCGACTTCCTCTGAACAGTAGCGCAACATGCCGATAATCACTCCACCATAGCCGAGACTTTCAGCTGCCAATAGCGTATTTTGAGCCGCTAGAGCCGCATCCACTGAGGTGATCAGTAAGTTGTCCACCCCTTCAGGATGGAAATCCTGCTCATGAAGTTTGACAGCTTTTTCAGCGCGGTTTAAATCTCCAACAAAGAGGAGAAAGACATCTGATTGGCGAATCGCTTCTTGAGGAAGCAAATCGTAGAGAGCTTCTTTCTTTTCTTTGCTTTTGACCACAATCACAGAATAAGACTGAAAGTTTTTCCAACTTGATGCCATCTGCCCAGCTGATAAAATTTCCTTGAGGTCAGCTTCTTTGATGGTTTCTTCCTTAAAACGGCGAACAGAAAAATGAGATTTCATTAAACGGATGGTTTCATTCATCGGCGATTGACTCCTTCCAAATGGATTTCCTTGGCTAAAAATTTCACGCGCTCCATGACACGTTTGGCCTGCCAGGTTTCATCTCCATTGCGCGAAGCCGCAAAATGACGTTCCAATTCTTCAAAATTAAAGTTAGAAGTAAAGAAGGTTGGGAGATTTTCCTGCATCCGGTGCTGCAAAATCACCTGTAAGATTTCATCTCGTACCCAGGCTGACATCTGTTCCGCACCGATATCATCGAGAATTAAAATTTCGGCTTTTTTCACCTGATCGACGGTTTCTTTGACCAAGCCTGAACTGATGGCATTTTTGACATCGATAGCAAAACTTGGGAAATGTAGTAAGGTGGTAGAGGCCTGGCGTTTTTCTGATAGATCATGAGCCAAAGCTGCCATCATGTAGCTCTTTCCTACTCCAAAATCACCATAGAGGTAGATCCCCTTTTGATATTCAGGATAGTTGGCCACAAAATTAGCTAATTCCTCAAAGGCCACAAATCGTCCCTTATCATCGAGCTCTACCTTAGCTAGACTCGCTTCTTTCAAGGTTGAAGGGAGATTGATCAAGTTGAGACGTTGGTTGATCGCAGCTCGTTTTTGGGCTTCGACTAACTCTGGCGTTTCCTCATAAGCGACATCCGCATAGCCTTCATTCATGGTGAGGATGGGCTTATAACCTTTGGCAATATAATCCGGATCTCCCAATAAGAAACGGTTGCGTTCACTAATGTATTGATTAAATTTTGAAATACTACGTCGAATTTCTTGTTCAGACAAAGACTGGTCCTTGATAAAGGCAGCCACTTCTTGGTCTGCCAAGATCTGTGCGACCAAATCCTCATAGTTAAATTGACGCGCACGGTTCATGTGAGACATGGTTTGACCTACACTTTCCATCTACTCACCTCCTTGATTCAGTTTTTCTAACAGGCGTTGTTTCTCTTTAGCAAGATCCACCTTTTCTGCTTGACTGGTTTGATTTTGATAGTTTGGTTGACTCCACTTGGGAACATTGCTATGCTTGCCCTTGGCTGATGCAGGACTCGTCCCTTTGTTTCCTTGAGCCTTAGCTTGTTCCTGGCGTTCTCGAACTTTTAAAATCGCTAGTTCTGCACTGTTGACCCCTTGATAAGAAAAATCATTTCCTACCTTCAAAGCATACTTTTCATTGAGATTAGCAGACTGGGTCTTATTAAAGGTCAACAATAAGATGATATTGATCACCTCATCTAGTAAGCCTAGATCAGCTAACTTAGATAAAGTCTTGCGTTCGCTCTGCGTAATGGTCGCATTGCGCGCCTTCTTAATCTCCGCTAGAAATTGTAGGCTGGATTTTGCCTTAGCTTCTCTCAGAATGGTTTCTTCCTGACGGCTATAGGACATGCGGGGTTGCTCCTGGCTCGCCTGAGCCAACTTTTGCTTCATTCTCTTTGGAGAGACAATCCGGTCTACAGCTGTTTCTTTGGCTAAAAGATAGGTTTCATACCAGGTCCATTGTTGCTCTTCTGCGATGGCAAAGAGAGATAGAGTCGCTTCTCCTTCATCCGCAAAACGAAGTCCATCACGCCCCATCATTCGCTTAAACATCTCCATATCAAACTGCTGTTTCTTACTTGGAAGAACGGTCGCCTCCCCAGCATCTAGTCCAAAGACTTGCGAGAAGGAAACTTGCCGTCTAGTCCCTAAAGAGCGTGCTGGGAGCAGATCCTCCACGGCCTTTTCCCCAATCTTTTTTTCAAGCAAGCGTTTAAAAACAGCATTCGAAAAAAATTGTTCTGAGGTAAGAGGAGCATGTAACTGGATCGTGATCCCAACCTCTTCCTCATAGAGATCAATCAACCCCATAGCAATTAAACGATCAATGGCGAGAAGCAACTGTGGAAATCCTATATTCAAGTGATTGAGGATTTGAGCAAGCAAATATTGTTTTTCACCCTGATCATAAGAGGCCAGCAGATAACGATAAACTGTTACTGTTTCCGTCTCCAAAATAGGCAGGTAATACTGCTCCAATGCAGCCCCTGCCGGTGGAAGAAGATTATTTTTTAAAAATGCGAAAGGCGTATTGGGCTTCATCTATTTTTCCTTTTTCTTCTTGGTTCCCTTCGTGATTTGCTTCAAGAGGGTCTCTAATTCACCGACATCCTTGAAACTCCGGTAAACACTAGCAAAACGAACATAGGTGATCTCATCCAGATCTGCTAACTCATCCATAACCAACGAACCAATATACTCACTGTAGATTTCATTATCACTTTGGCTGCGGACCTTTTGTTCAATTCGGTTTACAATTTCTTCGATTTCATCACTAGAAACCGGCCGTTTTTGAGCCGATCGGATAATACCATTAAAGATTTTATCACGAGAAAATTGCTCGCGTGTTCCATCCTTTTTGACAACCACTAGAGTCCGTTCTTCTACACGTTCGTAGGTAGTAAAGCGATAATGGCATTCTTCGCATTCCCTGCGACGACGGATGGTATTCCCATCTTCAGCTTGTCGACTATCCACCACACTAGACTTACTTCCACCACATTTTGGACAACGCATTTGCTATCTCCTTAAACTGTTTTAACACTTCATTTTACCATAAATTGAACCGTAAAGAAAGCAGAAGAACAGGAGAATCCCCTATGCCTGCTCCTCTTTGATACATAAAAAAGAGTCGAAGGACGATTGAATAAAATCATTTTCCTTTCGACTCTCCATTTATATTAAAGCGACAACTCAGCTTCTAAGCCATAGTGATCACTGACATGGGGTTTGTTTTGACCATCAAAAATGACATGTAGACACTGGATGTCCCATTCTGGACTTGCAAAGATGTAATCGATCCGCAATGGAACTTGATTGTCCGTCCAGCCATCGATTCCAGGACCTACTGTATAAGTCCCCTTTGTTTCTTTGGCTTCGATAAAGCTATCTTGAAGTTCTAGTGGACTGGATAGAATCGTTTCATACCCTTCTTGACCAGCAGGATTGTTGAAATCACCAGCAAGAATAAAGGGTTTACCTACTTGACTGAAGTACTTCTCAATGCGTGGCCACTCAAATTGGAAACCTTTGTCCCACCAAGAAAGATGGACACTAGCAACAGCAATCTCTTTTCCATCGATACTCGTATGAGCAACGGCCACCCGACGAGTATGGTAGTCCGTTGGATCATCCATATTGGATACCAAAATCTCATCCGCCTTCAATGGTTGACGCGAAAGAATGGCCACCCCCTCATTAAGGTGATCATAGCCGATATGATTGTAGGCCCAAGTCCAATAATAGTGAAGTCCTTGAGCAGCCAACTCTTCTACCAATACGCGAACAAAATGATCCTTGTGAATCGCTACAGCAGAAGGCAAGGCTTGATAAAACTCATCTGTTTCGACTGCTTCTGAGGACATTTCTTGATTGACCTCTTGGAAACAGATCACATCATATTTTGCCTCTAAAATTTGCTCCTTGAGGGTTTCAAATTTTTGCTGGACATTCTCTTCCATCCAGCTATGGGAATTTAATGTTAAAAATTTCATCCCCTGATTTCTCCTTTTTTCTAAATCAAGAAACGGCAAGAGGTCGGGGACACTGCCCCAACCTCTTTTTGCCGTCGTCTCTTATAATTCTACTGTTGCAACTAGCGCATTTGCTGCCAATTTACCAGTATGTTCGACGTTAACTGATTTAATCGCATCTGCATTTGTGAAAACAACAATGGTTGATGTTTCACGCCCTGCTTCACGAATTGCATCAAGGTCTGCTTCTACTAAGAGGTCCCCAGCAGCCACTGTTTGACCTTCAGTAACTTTAACTTCAAATGGTTTTCCTTCAAGACTAACTGTATCTAAACCAATATGAACCAAGACTTCCAAACCATTATCTGTTACCAAACCAAGGGCATGTTTGGTTGGGAAGACGCTTGTAACTTTACCAGCAACTGGTGAAACAATGCGTCCATTATCAGGCTCAACTGCAAATCCGTCTCCCATCATTTTTTGAGAGAAAACTGGGTCTTTCACATCTTCAATATTGATCACTTGACCATCTGCAACTGAGTGCACTTCCTCTGTCACACCTTTAAATGAGGCCTCAGCCTTTTGAACTGCTGTCATTTGGCTAGGAAGTGATTCAGGAATAACTTCTCCTGAATCAAGTACGTCTTGGATATCAGATTTCAAAACGTCAGCTTTTGGTCCATAGATAGCTTGAACTCCTTGTCCTTTCATGACAAGACCCATTGCGCCTTCAGCTTTCCATTGTTCTTCCGTTCCGACTTTTTCAGCATCCTTAACGGTTACACGAAGACGAGTCATACATGCATCAACATCTACGATATTGGCACGTCCACCAAGAAGGTTGATAATGTTGATAACTTGTGAGCTTGCTGAGCTTGTAGCAGCTCCAGCTGTTGCACCATCTCCTGAAGAGGCATCATCATTTTGTTCGTAGTTTCCATTACGTCCTGGAGTCGCATAATTGAATTTCTTAATCATGAAGTTGGCAATGAAGTACATGATTAAGGCAAAGAGAACTGTTACCCATACAAAGTTAAAGACATCTAGTGCCAAACCAGCGTTGATGGCCAGTGGGGTACGGGTCAAGAATTCGATCGAACCGAATGAGTGAACACGAAGGTGAACCACGTCAGCCATTGCAAAGGCAGCACCTTGAACAAAGGCGTAGATCAAGTACAATGGTGTTGCAATGAACATGAACATGTATTCAATTGGTTCTGTAACACCTGTCAAGAAGGTTGCAAGAGCAGTTGCAACAAGCATCCCTTTGTATTTTTCTTTTTTATCTGGGTCCACATTGCGGTAGATAGCCACCACAACCCCCATCAAGATACCAAATGATCCGATCATTTGACCAACTTTGAAACGAGCTGGTACGTATGCTTGAAGCAAGTGTTGATACTGACTAGGATCTGCTTTCTTCAAGTTAACAAGGTCTGTTACCCAAGCTAACCAAAGTGGATCTTGTCCAAATACTGTTGTTCCTTTGGCAGCACCTGTAAGTACTTGGTAGCTACCACCCAATTGAGTATAGTTGATTGGAATGGTCAACATGTGGTGAAGACCAAACGGCAAGAGAAGACGTTCCAAGGTACCGTACAAGAATGGTGCCAATACTGGGGCAGTGGATTGTGAGTTGGCGATCCAAACACCAAATCCATTAATTCCTGATTGAACTACTGGCCACAAGGCTGCCAAAACCAAGGCTGCAAGAGCTGAACGGACGATAACAACGAATGGTACAAAGCGTTTCCCATTGAAGAAAGAAAGGGCTTCTGGGAGTTTACGGTAGTTGTAGTATTTATTGAAGGCTGTTGCTCCAACAAAACCTGAGATAATCCCTACAAATACCCCCATATTCAGAGCTGGTGCTTCAAGAACACTGATAAAGTAGTCCGCAACTTTAATCGATCCACCTAAGATCGTGTGAACGGTAGCATCCTTATCAGCCAACATTGCAGATGTCACTCCAAACACTGCACCTGTAATACGGTTAATCAAGATGAAAGAGAGACCAGCCGCAAAGGCACCCCCAGCACGCTCTTTGGCCCAGCTACCACCGATAGCGAGTGCAAACAGGATGTGAAGGTTACCGATAACCGCCCAACCGATTTGTTCGAGAACCCCACCTGTAATAACAAGTGGAGATAAATTCGGGTTGATCATAGGGATTGATTTCCCGATTGAAATCATCAACCCAGCAGCTGGCATTACAGCGATAACGACCATCAAGGCCTTACCGAACTTTTGCCAGAATTCAAAGCTAAATAAACTTTTGAATGATCCTTTATTCATCATTCAACCTCCTTATATTGTTTAAGGCTTTTGTTTTTAAGAAAACGTTTGCGCTTAATTTATTTCTAGTATACCACATTTTTAAAAAATGTAAAGCCTTTCATCGAATTTTTCTAAAAAAATTTCTTTTTTTTGAACTTTTCCTCGATATTCCGTTCTAGTTTTTTAAAAATCCTCATATTCCCAACGCAAACGATTTCTTTAAAACTAAAAAACATTTGAATCCTTTAAGGATTCAAATGTTTCATTCTAACTCGTCTTGCATGGCATAGCCAATCCCACGAACTGTCTTAATATAGCTTTTTTGACCGGGTAGATCAATTTTCCCACGGAGATAACGGATATAAACGTCAACGATATTAGTCTCACCTGTACTCTCATACTTCCAGACACTTTCCAACAACTGATCTCGTGTCACCACTCCTTTGCTTCCCATCAGAGTTGCTAGGAGATCATACTCTCTGCGGGTCAAACTAATCATGTCTTTTCCACGATAGACGGTATGGTGTTCCACATCAATGCGCAAATTGCGGTATGACGTTGGAATTTTCATCTGGCTACAATGTTGATCAATATAATCACGTCCTCTAAAAATAGCTGTGATCTTATCTACCAAATCGCTGATAATAAAAGGTTTGACCATATAGGAAACAGCAAAGCGCTGAATACTCTCTTTGTGCTCAGCAATTTTTTCGCGGTTATCCAAAACAATCAAAACAGAAGCTGGGCGAATCCGACTGATTTCCTCTGCGAATGTTTCACCAGACATATCTGACAGATCGTAATTAAACAAGATCAGATCATATTTAGTCGCAGCAATCAACGCCAGACCCGCTTTTCCATCCTCGACCACATCAACTTGATACCCCTCTTTTTGAAGTTCCAAATCAATGAAGCGAGCGATTTGCTTCTCATTTTCTACTAGTAGAACTCGTTTGACCATAGAGCAAGATTATTTTTCGTCATACCAAGAATAGTGGAAAGTACCTTCTTTGTCTTTACGTTGGTATGTGTGAGCACCAAAGTAGTCACGTTGTGCTTGGATCAAGTTTGCTGGAAGATCAGCTGAACGGTAGCTATCAAAGTAAGTGATGGCTGCTGAGAAGGTTGGTACTGGTACACCAGCTTGAACAGCAAGAGCTACGATATCACGAACGGATTGTTGGTACTTAGCAGTGACATCCAAGAAGTACTCATCCAATAGAAGGTTAGCAAGATCTGCATCACGGTTGTAAGCATCTGTGATTTTTTGCAAGAAACGAGAACGGATGATACATCCATCGCGCCAGATAGATGCGATGTCCGCAAATGGCAAGTTCCAGTTGTTTTCTTTAGAAGCAACGCGCAATTGCGCAAAACCTTGTGCGTAAGAGATGATTTTTGAGAAGTAAAGGGCTTGACGAATCTTTTCGATCAACTCAGCCTTGTCTCCTTCAAATTTGAATGCAGCTGGTTTTGGAAGAACCTTGCTAGCATGTACACGTTCTTCTTTGTAGGCAGAGATGTAACGGGCAAATACTGACTCAGTGATGAGTGACAATGGCACACCAAGGTCAAGCGCTGATTGGCTAGTCCATTTACCAGTTCCTTTGTTTCCTGCAGCGTCCAAGATGTAGTCTACGATTGGTCCATCTTGACCTTCGTCGTCTTTACGTTTCAAGATATCCGCAGTGATTTCGATCAAGTAGCTGTCCAATTCACCCTTGTTCCATTCAGTGAAGATTTCAGCCATGTCTTCTGCAGAAAGTCCAAGCAAGTGTTGCATGAGATCATAGCTTTCTGCGATCAATTGCATATCACCGTACTCGATCCCGTTGTGGACCATTTTCACGTAGTGACCAGCTCCATCAGGACCGATGTATGTCACACATGGTTTTCCATCTTCAGGCGCTTTTGCAGAGATTTCTTCAAGAACGTCAGCTACCAAGTCATATGCTTCTTTTTGTCCACCAGGCATGATAGAAGGACCTTCAAGGGCACCTTTTTCACCACCAGATACACCTGTACCGATAAAGTTAATCCCTGAGTTCGCCAACTCTTCGTTACGACGGATGGTATCTTTATAGAAAGTGTTTCCTCCGTCGATCAAGATGTCACCTTTATCCAAGTGTGGAAGAAGGGCTTGGATAGTTGCGTCTGTACCAGGTCCTGCTTGAACCATGAGCATGATACGACGTGGTTTTTCGATTGAGTTTACGAAGCTTTCGATATCATAGCTTGGCACAAAGTTTTTATCAGGATGGCAAGCAATTACATCTTCTGTTTTTTCTTTACTACGGTTATAAATGGCAACTGTGTAGCCACGAGATTCGATATTAAGGGCAAGGTTACGACCCATTACGGCCATACCAACAACACCAAAGTTTGCTTTAGTCATGTGACACTCCTCTTTATAGTTTGCCTTTATTCTACCATTTTTCCTCCTCAAAAGAAAGCAGAAAATAGCTTCCCACCTTCTCTAAGAGGGAGAAGATCATGCAAATCATTTGATCTTAAAAACAAAAGTGCCCGAGAAACAGTTCTCAGACACTTCTTGATGAATGGCATTAATCTTCTTTAGAAGCTAACTCCTCCGCTTCAATGACCGGTTGTTCTCCTTCTTTGAGTTTGTTGACCGTCATATTGACCCCAAGAGCTCCTGCTAGCAATTGACGAATATCAAATCCAGCTCCTTGAGAGACTTGGTCGATACTTTGCATAATATCGCCCACCATCTTAGAAGCATTGCCTTCGCCATACATCGTGATCTTATCCACCTTGGTTAATGGTTCAGCGACAGCACGCGCAATTTCAGGCAACTTATCAACGACCATTTCAGTAATGGCTGCTTCTTGCATTTTCTTCATCGCTTCGGCCTTTTGGTCCAAACCTTTAGCTTCGGCTTCCAATTTCAAACGAATCGCCTCTGCCTCTGCACGACCTTTGGCTTCGATAGCTTCAGCCTCTTGCAGTTGAGCAAATTTCTCAGCTTCGGCTTGGGCTTTCCGAGCTTCGGCTTCTTTTTGTGTTTCGAAGAGTTCTGCTTCTGCCTTGCGTTGGCGTTCGATCAATTCTGCTTCTGCAGCTTGTTGACGCGCATATTTTTCAGCTTCGGCTTGTTTGCGGATGTTGGCATCCAATTCTTGCTCACGGACCTTAACTTCGCGCTCTTTGACTTCCGCTTCTTTTTCTTGTTTCATGATATTGGCTTCAGCTGCCACGCGCTCTTGTTCACGACGTTGCACTTCTGCCTCAATCCCTTTAGCAGCATCTGCCTTGGCTTGGGCAATATCTGCTTCTTGCTTGAGGGCTGCTTGTTTGAGTTTTAATTCGTTTTGTTTTTGCGCAATTTCAAGATCGGCTGCGACACGTTTGTCGTTGGCCAATTTATCTTGTTCTGCTTCGACTTCCTTGCGTTCGCGTTCTGCTTTGGCTTTGGCAATCAAGGCATCTTTCTTAATGGTTTCAACATTTTCAATCCCGAGGTTATCGATGACTCCCCCTTCATCAGAGAAGGATTGAACCGTAAAGGCGATGACTTCTAGACCCATTTTGGCCAAGTCTGGCGCTACGTTGTCTTGCACTTTTGAGGCAAACTCTTGACGGTCATTGACCATCTTACGTAGTTCCATCTGACCGATCACTTCCCGCAGGTTTCCTTCCAAGACATCTTGGACAGAGTTGGAAATATCTGTCGTATTCCAGTTCAAGAAGTTTTCTGCAGCCCGGGCAATCATTTCATCGGTTGTACCAATTTTTAATTTAACAGCTGCATCGGCACGGACGTTAATGAAGTCCAATGTTGGGACTGCTTCTGACGTCCGAACATCTGTCGAGAATTGCTCAATATCAAGATAAGAGCGTTGTTCGACAAAGGGAATCATAAAACCAGCTTTCCCGCGTAAGTGGCGTTGCTTCCGAAGACCTGTAATGACCACGACTTCGTTGGGTTTTGCATTCACATAGCCTTTAACAAGCAAGATCAAAATAATAACCGCAGCTATTAGGCTAGTTATCAACCAACCTGGAATAAATAAAGTATCCATACTTTTTCTCCTTTTTTAGAGGTCTCCCCTCTGTTGTTTATAAATCCTAGTATATCAAAAGAAGTCTTTTCCTCAAAGAAAAGACCTCTATTCTTGGTTTAAATGTTATAAAATCAACACATAGGCTATTTTTTGTCGAATAAACCTTGTAGTCCTGCAAAAGGACTGTTTTCTTCTTTCTTGATCGCTTGAGCGGCTTGGTATTCTTCTTCGGATAAGATTTTCCAATCATTGCCTTCGATAAAACCTTGTCCAGCCTCCTCTTCTGGAGTGAGAACCTTGAGAGGAATATTGAGCAGAATATTATCCGCTACACTCTCACTCAGGTCAATCTTCCCACCTTCGATTGGTAGGATCAAGTCCTCCTCTAGGGCCTCGATATCTGCGTCAGACTGTACATCCTCCGCAAATACCTCTGTTACAGGATATCTCTCTTGAAGCTCAACAGGCTCCATACTTCGGCTAGATGCCAAAACGATGGTGTAGCTCAACTGATAATCCAAGATATAGAGGCCTGTATCATAGGCTACTCGTCCTGTCGCTGTCACATTCTTTAAATCAAGAATTTCTGGATTACGCTTTTGCAATTCTTTGAGCAAATCCAACTCTTGATCAAAGGCTAGTCCTTCAGGATTTTTACGGATTTCTTGTGTAAATAGGTTCATTTTTTTGTCCTCAAATCTTCTAGATACTACTAGTATATCATGAAGCTGCCCCTCAACCAAGAAGTCTCCTCAAAAATTTGTTATAATCATGAAAAAAGATACAGAGACTAGGCTAATTGGTGTTGTACACAAGGTCCCACCATCTCTTGGACAAAAGAGGTTAACTTGCTAGGGCATTGAGCAATGTTAGATAGAGGAGAAGTCATGAAAGAAATCGGAGCTGTTTTTCGACAAATACGTGAAAGTCGCCACATCTCTTTAGAGGAGGCTACAGGGGGAGAATTTTCGCGCTCTATGCTGTCGCGATTTGAAAGAGGAGAAAATGACCTAACCACGCAACGGTTTTTTCAGGCCCTTCAACAGATCAAAACAAGTCTCAGTGAGTTCTCTCATCTAGCAGGGATCGATCAGCACTCTTTTATCCCCAAATTGTTGAAAGAGCACTATGAAAACATGAGCTTGGAACACGACCAAGACTTGTACCAAAGCTACCAGCAAGCCTACCAGAAAGATCACAAAAAAGAAGACTTCTTAGCCAGCATTATTCTCAAAGCCAAAATACTTGGCTTATATCCTGAGGTAGAGTTGGCTGCTATCCAAGAGGAACTAGATTTCCTCTATGACTACCTATTCTCTGTCATGGTCTGGGGAAATTTTGAGTTAAGCCTATTTTCACTAACCTCTCCTCTTTTCTCTAGTCAGCTCTATCGACAATACACAGAGGAGTTGGTTCAACGGGAGGACTTTAAGCTTCTCCTAGACTCTTCTCGTCCTGCCCTTAACTCTATTTTTCTCAATGGTTTCTTTCTGGCCATTAGTTCAAATGAATTTGAAGATGCATCTTATTTTGACCAACTAATTAACGACCACTTTTACTCTGAAAACGAAGCCTACCTTCGGACGGTTTATCTCTTCGCCAAAGGAGAATTTCTCTATCGAAAGGGAGAGAAAGAAATTGGTCTTGAAAAGATGGAGCAGGCCATTCAGGTCCTATCCATTCTTGATTGCAAGGACAGCACCAACTACTACAAACAAAGCATGCAAGAACTCATCAAGAAATCCTGAAAAACTCACAGATCAATTCTGTGAGTTTTCTTGTTGAAAATATGCAACATTTATTTTTTCTTGTTTTTGAGGTCTACAATAGGATCATCAAGCAAAGAAAGAAGGTCCCTTCCATGATGACCAAACTAAAAAGATACTTACTTCATTTGTTTCTTAAGCATACCAGCGTCTACCTAAAAGATCAGAAACTTCTTCTCTCTGAAAAGGAGAAGTTGGACCTCTTCAAACAGATCTTTCGATCCATCAAACAAGTCCTACAAACTAATCACGCGAAGGAGGAAGGCTCATGAAACTCTTAGCTCGTAATAAAATTTTTGCCATACTTAGTCTTTCTCGCTTTTTGAATACCCTTGGCGCTGCCATCTACAATCTGGTCTTTGTGGTCTTTGCTGCCAGTATGCCACAACCGAGCTTAGCAGTTGGCATTGCCAATCTCATTGTATTTATTCCTAGCCTCTTTACCATTTTTGTCGGGATGAAGGCTGACCGCACGAAGAAAAAAGCTAACTGGTTGATCCGCATTGGCTATCTTCAAGCCATCCTCTTCATCCTTATTGCTCTCATGACCAAGATTCCGGGTTACCTAGCCTTTTCGATTGTTTGCTTCTTAAACATTGTTTCAGATTGTTTGAGTGATTATCGCGGAGGCTTGCAACTCCCTATCATGAAAAAGAACATCCCCGACGAGGATTTGATGGAGGCCTATTCCTTCAACCAACTACTTAGTATGGTCTGCTCGATTTCTGGACAAGCCCTAGGGGTTTGGCTGCTAGCCATCAGCCATCAACATTTTGCTCTGGTCGCTTCAATCAATGCGCTGGCTTTTCTCCTGTCTTCCACTTGTCTCCTGATGAGAAAAAAGCAGCTGATACATGATCCCGTCATTGAGCCCAAAAGTAAGAATTCTTTGGTACACGAATGCCAAGAGATGTACCAGAACGCCAAAAGTATTTTTGCAGATGAGGATGTCCACCACTTTGGCAAGTTGCTCTTCTCATTGGTTCTCATCAATGCCCTAGGAGGATCCATCTCTGGTATCTACAATTTGCAACTGCTTCACTCCCCCTTCTTTCAGTTGAGCTTTAGCCAATCCCTCTTGATCTTAGAGGCAGTGACTATTTTAAGCATGGTCTGGGCTAGCCTGACACCCCACGATTATTTTTCCAAGCAATCGCTCCACTATACCCTCCTGTGGATCACAGGTGGGCTGACCATGCTTGGGCTCACAAATATTCTGGTACACTGGGACATTCTTTCTCTTCTACTCATCACTTTCCTTGGTTATCTTGTAGCAAAAATTAACCCAAAAGTTTCCAGTCTTTTAATGAGCAAATTACCCGCTGAAAAATTAGCTTCTACCTCTAGCTTTTTGGGATTGATGGTCAGCTTTGCTATGCCACTTGGGACAGTTCTCTTTTCTAGTCTAGCTATCTGGAGCCTTCCCCTAGCGTGGGGAATCTTTGCCATCCTTGGTTTCACTACCCTCCTCTTAACAACCAAATAAAAAAACCACCGTTTGGTGGATTGAGATTGAGGACAAAGTCATCTTAAAAACTTTCCTTAGGTGAGGACGGACGTCAGCGAACTTCGAAGAAGTTCCATGACTAATTATTGAGCCTAAGGTCTCAATAATTCCGAGTGCCTGAAACTAAATAGCTTCAGGCACTTTTCTCACGGCGGAAAGTTTCAATAGATGAGTTAATAATTCTAAAGAATAAATTTCTTTTATTTGTATAGAATTTATTAGATTTATAAAGAAAAACAGTTTTCCTACACTCTCAATCCTGCTAATGATGGATTTACTTTACATGTTTCTTAATCTTTCAACCCGCTCAGCTATGGGTGGGTGGGTATAAAAGAGCTTTTGAAAGCCGGATTCTTTTTTTGGATCGTTGATAAAGAGAGCACTGCTCGCATCATCGACATGTCGTTGCATTGGTTCGCTATTGTCTAGCTTTAACAGAGCATTGATCATCCCTTGAGGATTCCGCGTCAATTCAACACTTGAAGCGTCTGCTAGGAACTCCCGTTGACGAGAAATGGCTAACTGGACCAAGGTCGCTGCTAATGGCGCTAAAACGATGGTAAGCAGGGAAAGAATCAACATAACAATCTCTAAACCACTGCTACCTTCTCGATCATCGTCCCGGTTACGACCACCGCCCCACCACATCATCCGGCCACCAATGCTAGAAAGCATCGTAATGGCACTGGCAAGGGCAACTGCAATCGTCGAGATGCGAATATCGTAATTGCGAATGTGGCTGACTTCGTGTCCGATAACTCCCTCCAATTCCTCACGGTTCATCACAGCTAGAAGGCCTGTTGTCGCTGCAACAGCTGCATTTTGAGGATTAGACCCTGTCGCAAATGCATTCATCGAAGGATCATCCACAATATAGACCCGAGGCATGGGGATCTGAGCTACCATAGCCATATCTTGTACAATATGGTAGAGTTGAGGGGCTTGCTCTTCCGTCACCTCACGCGCTCCGTTCATCCGCATGACAACTTCGGTTGATTGGAAAATCATGCTAAAAGCATAAATCCCACCAATAATCAAAGCAAGGATGATGCCACCAAGGGAGGAACCTAACCAGAGGTAGCCAACGGCTGCTCCGATGAGAGCCAAGAGTATGAAAAAAGCAATAAGGAGAATCCAGGTTCTCCTTTTATTGCTTGCAATTTGGTCAAAGAGCATATTAGTCTCCTAATCCGCTAAAGTCCACCTTTGGTACTGCTTTTTCTTCTTCAGGCACTTGAAGGAATTCGGCTTGTTTGAAGCCAAACATTCCAGCAATCACATTTGTTGGGAAAGTTTCCAATTTCACATTGTAGTTGCTTGTGACACTGTTGTACAATTGACGAGCATAAGAAATTTTATTTTCTGTGTTAGTCAATTCTTCTTGCAATTGCATGAAGTTAGTGTTAGCTTTCAAGTCTGGGTAGTTTTCGGCAACCGCAAAGATGCCTGCTACTTGACGTGAAAGAGCATCACTGGCTGCCATCGCTTCTGCCGGTGAAGTAGCTTGAGCCACTTGTTGGCGAAGTTGAGTTACTTTTGCTAGTGTATCTCCTTCGTACTTGGCATAGCCTTTAACGGTTTCGATCAAGTTTGGAATCAAGTCATTCCGACGTTTCAATTGCACATCAATTTGACTCCAAGCTTCGCGAGTTTGCATCCGGCTTTTCACCAAACCGTTGTAAACTCCTACTACAATCAACACAAGGACCACAATGATCCCAAGAATAATCCAAATCATTTTATTGAATTCCTTTCATTTCTTTCTACCAGTATATCAAATTTCCCTTATTTTGTGGTAAAATAATAGCATGAAACCAGAAGAATTTTATGCCCGTTTAGCCGATCTCGGCTTCCCATTAACTGATCGCCAAAAAGAGCAATACGAACGGTATTTTGAGCTCCTCGTTGAATGGAATGAAAAGATTAATCTTACTGCCATCACCGAAAAAGACGAAGTCTATCTCAAGCATTTTTATGATTCTATCGCACCCATTTTACAGGGTTTGATCGAAAACCAACCCATCCGTCTCTTGGATATCGGAGCTGGCGCCGGCTTTCCGAGTCTGCCAATGAAGATTCTTTTCCCTGAGCTGGATGTGACTATCATTGATTCCCTTAATAAGCGGATCAATTTCCTTCACTTGCTGGCTGAAGAGTTAGGTTTGAGCGGAGTTCATTTCTACCATGGACGTGCGGAGGACTTTGCGCAAGACAAGGCATTTCGTGCCCAATTTGATATCGTAACTGCCCGCGCGGTTGCCCGCATGCAGGTCCTCTCTGAACTGACCATCCCTTACCTGAAAGTAGGAGGACGGCTACTCGCTCTCAAGGCCAGCAATGCTCCAGAAGAGTTGGAAGAAGCCAAAAATGCCCTCAATCTGCTCTTTAGCAAGGTTGAAGACAATCTACAATATGAATTGCCAAATGGGGATCCACGCTATATCACTGTTGTCGAAAAGAAAAAAGAAACCCCCAATAAATACCCAAGAAAAGCAGGCATGCCAAATAAGCGCCCATTGTAGTAAGATACAAAGGGCTAAGCGGATAAAGTCAAATAAGAGGCTGGGACAAAAGTCCTAGCCTCTCAATTATTTTTGGATTGTCAAGCAAGACGCAGTGGTTGAGTGGGCTCTACTACGCTGATTTCATCAGCTTTTACAGCCCTACTCAACTGTGCGGAGGTGGGACGACGAAATCGAATTCTAACGAATTACCGATTTCTGTCCCACTCTCTTTTTTATTTTTGTTTCAATTCTGTTCGTAGGGCTTCTTGTTGCTCTTTTGTCAGATGAACGCCCTTACTCGCAACAATCTGACTAGAGACTTTGTTGGCAAATCTTAAGGCTTGCGTCATATCTAAACCTTCTAAACGAGCGGATATGAAAGCTCCCACATGGCTATCTCCAGCACCTACTGTGTCGACGACTTCTGTTGGAAAACCGTCTGCCTCATACCAGTTGCCATCATAGGCAACCGCTCCGTTTTCACCCAAGGTGACAATGACTAATTGTCCCGTTCTCTGGTACAAGTGTTCGATGGCTGGCTGGATCTCTCTACACCCTGAAAAAGCCAGTGCTTCAGCCTCATTAACATGGAGAATTGGATGCAGATCATAAATTGCTTCCAGTCGATACTTTGGAATCAAGAGTCCGCGTGGCCCTGGTGCGAAAATCACCTGGCCTTGTAGTTGCGAAACAGACTGAACCAATGCAAGACCGGTTGGCTCCTCGACTTCAAGGCCACACAAGTAGATGTAATCAAATCGATCTGTCTCGATCTCTTTTAGCCACTCTGCTTGGAAGCTATACTCCACTCCGTGGTCCGATAAGAAGGTCCGCTCACCATCAGACTCTACAAAGCAGTAACAGCAACCATTGGCCCCTTCTAATGAGATGCTAGAGGAAATCCCTAATTGTTTCAGCTCTCTCCGAATAAAATCACCATACATCCCAGAACCGACTGGCGAGACAAACTGGTAGGGTTGCGACAAAAAATGAAGGATATTAACGACATTAAAGGCACAACCTCCCACAGACCATTGCTGGTGATCAATATGGGCATCTCCTTCACGACTCGGCAAACGATCCAAGTAAATCATCACATCACAAACTGTAGAACCAATAATTAAGGCAGCTGTCATCTTTTTCTCCTTACTTTGCCTTCTATTATACCAGAGGAAAGATAAAAAACAATCAACCCCTTGTGGAGTGGTTGCTTCTCTTTTTAATCACGATAAACGGGTTGAGGACCAAAGGTTTGGGAAACCGGCATGATTTCAATCCGATTGACATTGACATGCTTGGGCTGTTGGATCAACCAAGCTACGGTGTTGGCAATGTCTTCAGGCTGAATGGCATGGGCATCACGATAGAGGGCTTCTACCCGTTTTTCATCCCCTTTAAAGCGAACAGAAGAGAACTCTGTTCCTTCGCAAAGACCGGGTTCAATATTGCTGACACGAATTTTCTTACCAGCTAGATCTGCCCGAAGATTGAGGGAGAATTGCTTGACAAAAGCCTTGGATGCCCCGTAAACATTGGCCCCTGGATAAGGTACAGTTCCTGCTGTAGAGCCCAAATTGATAATATAGCCATCATTTCGTTCCACCATCTGGGGCAAGATTTTCCTTGTCAGATAGGTCAAGCCGACAATATTGGTCTGAATCATGGTCAGCCAGTCTGCGACCTCTGCTTCATAAGCTGGGGCGAGGCCTAGGGCCAAGCCAGCATTATTGACCAAAACATCCACTCTCTCCCAAGCTTTTGGCAAACTGGCAAGTGCATGATCTACCTGAGAAAGATCCGTCACATCCATTTGCAGGGGATAAAAGGATTCTCCCAACTCTTCGTGAAGAGCCTGTAATTTATCGATGCGTCTAGCTGATCCGATCACACGGTATCCATCTGTTACTAAGCGACGGCAGATTGCTTGACCAAAACCAGCTGAAGCTCCTGTTACTAAAATCGTTTCTGACATGTCATTACCTCCATGGATTGTAAAAACGTCCCTGATTGAGAAAGAACCATCAGGTTCTGTCTCGACTTAGAATCTAGATGAAACAATCCTATCTTGCAAAATTACTTCTTGTATTGGAAGGAAAAATCCTTCAGTTCAATCATTGCTTCTTTCATTTAGTTTGCCTTTTCCCAAAAGAGCGCAAATTGGATGGCTAACTCCGCGATTCGATCCTTGCTATCTAAATCCTCATGACTAGATAAGGTTCGGATATCCCATTTTTCTTCCGAGAGGTGGTCTGCTGCGTAGAAGAAATGGCAGAGCTCAAAGCCCCTATAAGCTGCTAAGGCGGCCACTGCCGAACATTCCATATCCACACAGATGGCTCCCGCTTCCTTTCGTCGCTTCATCTTGTCGATGGTTTCCCGGTAGGGTGCATCTGTCGTCCACACTTTTCCTGACTGATAGGAAACCTTGTGGCTTTCCAGAAAGGCTTGGAAGAGAGGAAGGGTTTTCTTGTTTACTTCCACTTCATCACTAGCTGGAAGATAGTGGTAACTGGTCCCCTCGTCGCGAAGAGCAGCTGTTGGAATGATGATGGATGTTGCTTCGATATCTCGATCTAAAACCCCACAAGTCCCAAAAAGAACGAGTTTTTCCATCCCAAATTGAATCAGGTCCTCTATAATCCCCACACAAGAAGCAGCCCCAACTGGTGCATTAAAGGCACCAATCTGTTGATCTCCGATAGTGATCCCATAGACCAAGACTTCAAAATTAGCCATGGAGGTTCTTGCAATGACCTCATGGTCATAATTCTCAAGGAGGCGCGCAAACGTTACTCTTGAAAAGCAAGAGATGACTACTTTAGGAAATCCTTCAATTGGTTGGTGTAAGTCTTGTGGATTGATAATCGCCTGTCGATTGGCATCAAATTCTTCTAACAGCATTTCGTGCACCTCTTTCATTCTACTTCTAGGCCCCTATTATACCACAATTAGCCTAGTCATTGGTTTTTGATCAAAGGAAGAAGCATAAAAAAAGAACTGCTCCCAGACGTTAGATTTTTCGGATCAAATGTCTGAGGGACAGTTCACTTCGATATTGTTACTTGTTTTCCAATTGCGCTAATTCTAGCAACCGTTCTTTGGACAATTTTTTAATTTCAATTTGACTAGCATCTAGCAACTGGAATTCATCTGGCTCTAGCGCTGCCAGTAGATTCTTCAGTGCAAGAGAACCAATTGGATGGTAGTTTTCTGGCTTATCCGGATCTCCATCGATCTCAACCAATAGAACTCGCCAATCACTGATACCCGCTAAGCCCACAATTTCTACATATTCTGCAGGAACATGTGGCACGCTTGGCAAGACCGTATCCGTATCTTCTGTCAAGCTATAGCTGGCTAAAAAGGCTCCTGTCTCCTCCTGTTGATAAAAACGGACTTGACTGAAATAAGCTGCACTATATTGAATCTTCTTGATAAAGGCAGAGTAAGCTTCTAGTGGATGGACATGGTTCAAGACTTCCTGCACTGTATCCCGATCCAAATAGACTGGATGAGCGAAGCCTTGTACTTCAAACTCTTTTAGATCTTTTTCTTTCGTCACATTACCCAGCGTTTCTAGGATAACGACTTCATAATCAAAATGGAAAATAGAATCTGGAGTATAGCTCACGCCGTCGCTGGCCACAATCTCCGTTCCTAGTACTTCTGCGAGGCGACTAAGCCATCGCAGGGCCAACTGCCAATCTTCTTCTATCGCAAAAGAGGGCACCTGAATCTGATAAGACTCTTCCTCATCAAAATAGCGTAACTGCAGAGGAAGACCGCTCTTACCAAATACGATACAGTTCAAGCCTTCAAAATCATTTAAGGGACGATGAAGGGTGGCAGAATCATAGTTGTAGGTTGTCAACCCTTCCACTAATTTAAGAACTTCCTGTGCTGCGAGTACTTTCTGATAGCCAAATAAGCTCTTTTTATTTTTGATTGAAAACACGATACTCATTTGTTTTCTCCTTTGTGAAATCGCTTACCTAAAGTATAGCACAATTTTCAATCAATTTCCATATAAAAACAGTCTGAGCTTTCAGACTGTTTGTTTCCATTATGCAGGTGCTCCATCAAGCGTCTCACCGATAACCGCTAAACGCTCACGAACTTCTGCTTGTGACAAGTTGTGTTCTTCGACATAACGATTGCGAGGATGAACCCGGCACTCATGCGAACATCCGCGAAGATACTTGTCTTCGTTCTCTTCTGATGTCAAGATACGACGGTTACAGAAAGGATTTCCACAGTTTACATAGCGTTCGCACGGTGTGCCATCAAACCAATCTTTTCCGACGATGGTTGGATTGACATGATTGACATCGACTGCAATACGCTCATCAAAGACGTACATTTTCCCATCCCACAGCTCGCCTTGAACTTCTGGGTCTTTTCCGTAAGTGGCGATTCCTCCATGCAATTGGCCAACATCTTTGTAGCCTTCACGAACCATCCAACCAGAGAATTTCTCACAACGGACTCCACCTGTACAGTAAACAACGACACGTTTATCCATGAATTTTTCCTTGTTATCACGAACCCATTGTGGCAACTCGCGGAAATTGCGGATGTCTGGGCGGATAGCACCACGGAAATGACCTAGGTCATACTCGTAGTCGTTACGAGTATCAAGGACAACTGTATCTTCGTCTAGAAGAGCTTCTTTGAATTCTTTTGGTGACAAGTAAGCACCTGTTGTTTCAAGAGGATTGATGTCGTTATCAAAGTTATCATCCTCTAAACCAAGGTGAACAATTTCCTTTTTGTAGCGAACAAACATCTTCTTGAAGGCTTGCTCACTTTCTTCATCAATCTTGAACCAGAGGTCTTCCATACCTGGAAGGCTGTGAACGTAGTCCATGTATTTTTGCGTTGTTTCGTAGTCACCAGAAACAGTTCCGTTGATCCCTTCGTCAGCGACTAGGATACGACCTTTAAGACCGATTGATTTACAGAAAGCCAAGTGATCTGCCGCAAATTGTTCTGCGTTTTCGATTGGAACATATTTATAGTAAAGTAATACACGAATAGGTTTTGCCATGTCATTCTCTTTTCTAAGATTAAATTATCAGAATTTTTCATTCAACTATACCAGTATACTCTCCCAAGAAAACGAATGCAATTTATTTGACTGAAAAATAAAAGCCTGGTTTCCCAGACTTTTATACGACGAAACCAGGATTCCAACTTCCTACTCTTCCTTTCCCAACTGATCTAGATAGGCTTCATAGCGTTTTTTCTCAACTTTTGCAAGAAGCATCACAAGGGTATTCACTCCCCATACAATTGGAAGATTCAGTAAGAAGGTAATAGGAAGTACTAGTAAGAATTTTGAATGAAAAGGATTGGACTGATAAACAGCTTGGTTTAATTGAAAATTTTGAGCCCAGATGAACAAGGAGAGAATAGAGGTTACTGCTACAATTCCCGTCACATTTAGATAACTATAACTGATAAATTTCACACCCAATCGTTGACAACGAACCGAATAATACAATCCTGAGACGATGAGTAAGGCTACCACCATGATTGGACTGAGCCCTACCTTAGATGTAAAAATGGATCCTACACTAAAAACAGTTAAGGCAAGGAAAAGAAAACCAGCTGTTTCAGCACCAGCCTTATGAGCTAAGCCTTCTTCTCGTTCATCTATGATTTGTTTGTTCAGCAATTGTAATCTCATTGCTTTCTCCTTATTCTTCATCCTCTAACTCTGCCTCTATCTTCTCTTGTTTTTTCCGATTGATAAAAGCAAGTGGTTTTTCAAGCAGGTCTGTCAGGATCGCAAAGACGAGAATTTCTAATAAAATTTTGACCAGATACTTGGGACTGAGTATAAAGCTCGTTGCTTCTCGCTTTCCAATCACATCCATAGCTGTCACAAGCACAGCAAAGAATAGGCCTGACCCAAGGCGACTCAACCAGCTATCTTTCTCTAACATATCTCGGATATCAATCCCTGAACTGATTCTTCTTAGCAGAGCATAAGTCCCCATGGCAACCAGAAGGAACATCTCAGGTAGATAGGCTACTAGGTCTAAGTCCAGGATACTTGCTTTCACAAAGGCGGATACGGCTATAAAAAAGGTCGTCCCAAGGACAAGTTCTCCTGCAATTTTTCCATCAAGTAGCATGGTCCGTTCATCTTTTACAATTGGTTCTTTCTTTTGTTTCATATGTTTCCTCTTTCTATTATTAAAACTGTTACTCCCAGAACAGTTGATCTAGCGTCTTATCCAAGGTCTTACAGATGGCAAGGCAGAGACTGAGGGTTGGGTTATACTTTCCCGCCTCAATCAGACCGATGGTCTGGCGCGTCACTCCAATGGCATCTGCAAGATCCCCCTGGGTCATATCATGCTCGACCCGGGCCATTTTTAATTTGAGATTTTTCGCCACATGATTTTCCTTTCTTGTTTTTATAGCTCTATTATACACTATATTTTCTATTTTGCAATATATATCTTTCATTTTGTAAAAAATATTTTTTACAAAACAAAAAAAGCCTGGTTTCCCAGGTTTTCTTAGTTTCCTCTTCTTTTTATTAGTAATGGCTGTAGGATGTTAGATAATCCCCATCCTATACCAGCACCTAGTAAGACCGTGAAGATAAACCAAGTGATGGTCGCTAGATCTGGTGATACCATCACCCGATTGACATAGTCTATCGATTTGCCACGATCCAGTAAAGACATGCGGTAACTGGCTGGATAGAACCACATCATAAGAATGGGCCCTGTCGTCGCAAAGGCAAAAATGACAAAAGACAAAGCATTTCGTAAATTCGAGCGAAAACGACCACTTGAGGCGACCATTTCCGCAAAACTTCCGGCGATCAAGGATGGAAAAAAGGCTCCTGCCCCGTGACGCGAAAAGAGGAAGAAGGATCCGATCACGCAGCCAACTATAAAGATAGATCCAACTCCTTTTATTTTTTCTAGATAATAGCGGTAGATAGTCCCGCCAAACAAGGCTGAAAAGGCAGGAGCATAAAACATATTTCCTTGATGATCGACCAGATTTCCAACTAAGACCCCCAGTCCAATCGCAAGAAAATAGAGGAAGACGAAGGCCCCAACTTGTTTTATTTGATTCACATTTATTCTATTCATTGGATACTGATCCTAACGATGGCTAATTTTCTTCGAAAGGAAGTCCCCGATAAATTGGACCAGAACGATCAGAATCAGGATCAATAGGGTCGCCACAAAGATGACATCATTGTTAAACATGTTTTTCCCGTAGTTGATGGCCAAGGTTCCTAATCCTCCAGCTCCAACGGCACCCGCCATGGCGGTTTCTCCAATCAAGGAAATGATGGTCACTGTTGTCACACGGATCAAATCAGGAAGCCCTTCACGTAGGTAGACTCCAACAATATCCCAGAAGGTTGCCCCACTGGCTTGTGCTGCTTCAATCACGCCTCCATCCAACTCGGACAAGACTACTTGGACTTGGCGGGCAAAGAATGGAAAGACAGCCAAAGATAGCGGAACAAGGGCTGCTGTAGGACCGATGGTATTTTTCAAGAGCAAGTAGGTCAAAGGATTAATAAAGGCCAACAAGATAATGAAAGGAATGGCGCGGAACAAGGAAGTAATCTTATCCAAAATATGGAAGACAATTCTATTTTCGATGACACCACCTGGACGGGTCAAGACTAATAAAAGCCCTGTCACCAAACCTAAAAATCCACCAATAATGAAGGAAATAACGGTCATATAAAGAGTCAAGTAAATAGCGGTTCCCCATCCATACTGGCCAGACCACCCTAATTTATAGACATTTGGTAAATATGTTTGAATTAACTGGATCATGCTTTTCTCCCATCTTTTACAATAGTCACGGAAACTCCTGCATTTTCTAACTCAGCTTTGGCCGTTTCCAGATTTTGATTTTCACCTGATAAGATGACCACCAATTCTCCAACAGGCGTGTTATCAAGGATTTCGATGTTCCCAAATAAAATGTTGGCAGAAACTTGGTACTGTTTGTAAATATCATTGATGATGGCTGTATCTGTCACAGAACCCGCATATTTGAGATGCGCTAAAATCGAATCATCTGGCAAATTCTTCACAATAGCCTGTTGGTTGATTTTCACCATGGCTTCATCGATTCCTGTTGCAACAGAAATAAAGTCTTGCGTCAAAGCATTTTTCGGATTCGAGAAGATATCTAAAACAGACCCTTCTTCAATCAGTTCGCCATTTTGCATGACAGCTACCCGGTTGGCAATATCTTTGACAATTTGCATCTCATGCGTGATCAAGACAATGGTTAAACCAAGTTTTTTGTTCAATTCTTGCAACAAAGCTAGAATTTGTTTGGTCGTCTTTGGATCCAAGGCTGAAGTTGACTCATCTGAGATCAAAATTTTTGGATCGTTGGCAAGGGCACGCGCAATCGCTACCCGTTGCTTTTGACCACCAGACAATTGTGCAGGGTAATTTTCTGCACGGTCAGATAGACCAACCAATTCCAACAATTTCGCTACTTTCTCATTCTTTTGTTCTTTGTTTAATTTAGAATGTTTAAGAGCAAAGGCTACATTTTCTGCGACAGTCATTTGAGCCATCAAATTAAAGTGTTGGAAAATCATTCCGATATCCCGACGTTTCTCCCGAAGGGCAGCCGGTTTTAGGGTCACCTGATCTTGATAAATCACATCTCCATCCACAGTAATGGTTCCGGCGCTAGGCACTTGCAAGAGATTGATCACCCGAACCAAGGTCGATTTCCCGGCTCCAGAATACCCTACAATCCCATAGATATCACCTTCATTAATATGAATGGTCACATCTTTGACGGCTTGGATCTGACGTTTCTTTTGCTGGAAGGTCACATCAATGTGGTCCAGCTGAATCATTGCTTTACTCATAACTTGCTATTAACTCCTTTATCAATTCAATATGGGTGTAATAATCGGCGATTTTCACATTTTCGTCGCCCCCATGATCACGGCTATTGGCATTGCCAATTCCAAAGGCTGCCATCGGTACCTGCAAAGCCTCAAAGACCGTATTCATTGGCCCTGTCCCCGCTGTTGTTGGAAGAACCGAGACTCCTTCTCTATAGAAATCTTTGGCCAACCGAATGACATTTAAAATAGATGGGGCACTCATATCACTTCGGTAACTTTTTTCACCGAGAGTATAGACCAATTCGACCTGATCATAACCGTTCTTCTTCAATTGTTGCTGGATCTTTTCTAAGACATCTTTGGGATCTAGACCTGGAACCAAACGAACCTCCATCTTGGCACGTGCCTCTGCCGGAAGAATCGTTTTAACACCTTGTCCTTGGTAACCAGAGCCAAAACCTTCAATATTCAGGGCTGGTTCAAAATAGAAACGGCGCAGGAATTCTTTTCGGTCTTCCTTCAAAATTGGGAGGGTTAGACCATAGGTTTCCGCTACATCTTCTGGTCCTTTGTTGGCATATTGCTCGATCAAAGCTAGCTCGCGTTCATTGGGTTCTTGGATCTGATCATAAATCCCATCCACCAAGATTTGGCCTTCTTTGTCACGAAGACTGGCGATGGCATTTAACAAATACCAAGAAGCAGAGTCCACCACACCGCCATAGCTGGAATGAATATCCACTTCTGCACTCTTCACCACCATATCAAAGGTGACGATCCCCTTGCTACCACCGGAAATTTCCAACTGACCCTGATTATTTCGGGTACCTTGTTCCCAGACTAAGAGGTCTGCCCCACGCAAGTGTTTCTTGTGTTTGGCCAAGTATTTATCCAAGTCAGTCGATGCAGACTCCTCTGCCCCTTCGATGATAAAAGTGATATTGACTGGCAAATCGCCACTTTCACGAATGTATTTACGAAGAGCTGTGAGACGAGCCGTGATATGCCCCTTGTCATCATCAACCCCTCGACCGTACATGGTCCCATAATGAACTGATAAGGTAAAAGGGTCTCCCGTCCAAGGTTGGTCTCCATCAGCTGGTACCGTATCATAGTGGTTATAAAAAATGATGGTTTTAGCTTCAGGATTTGGCGAGAAAAATTTGGCAATCACAAAAGGTGCTGTATAGCTATCATCAACTTCGACTTTGGCTCCTGCAGCTGTAAAAATTTCCCCCAAATAGTTGGCTACTTCCTTGAGACCAACTTGTTGGGCAAAGATGGATTTTTTTGAAATCAAGGTTCGCAACACTTCAAAATAATGTTGTGCGACCTCATCATTTTCAAATTTACGGATTTGTTCCGCTTCTGTTGCAAAAGGCATGCATTCCTCCTAATACACGATAAGAGGTAGAGAATTGCTTCTCCACCTCCTTCATACACTTGAGATCGAATCTTAGAAGACTGGTTGGTCCATTCCTTCTGAAGATTCTTCGATCACTTTCTTCACATTGTCTTTATGATAGGCTTTGATGATTTCTTTGATTGCTTTTGCTTTATCAGATTTTTCCCAATCTTTCTTAGCAGCGATCACGTTGTACCATTGTTTTGAGTTGTTGTCTTTCTTTTCAACATAGATAGCTTTTTTGAAATCAACGCCTGCTTCACGAACGAAGGTATTGTTGATGACTGCAGCATCTACTGATGGAAGAGCAGATGGTGTTTGTGAAGCATCCAATTCAGAAATCTTCAAATCTTTTGGATTTTCTTTGATATTTGACACGTTTGCCAATTGACCATCTTTGGTATCCAATTTAATCAAACCTGCTGATTGCAAGACATACAAGGCACGGCTTTCATTTGTTGGGTCATTTGGTACAGCGATTGTTCCACCTTTAGGAATTTCTTTAATTGAAGTGTATTTGTTTTTACCGTTTTCTGTACCAGAGTAAAGACGGATTGGAGCGATGTAGGTATCTGCTACTGCAACAAGGGCCTTGTCGTTTTTAGAGTTCCAGTTATCAAGGAAGTTGTAGTGTTGGAAAGCATTGATATCCACGCTACCATCTTTTACAGCCACGTTTGGTTGTGAGTAGTCTGTAAATTGAGTGAATTCCAATTTGATTCCTGTTTTCGCGTCATCCAAGTTCTTTTGAACTTGATCCCAACGAGCTTTTTCAGTGTCGCTCAAAGTCATAACACCCACTTTTACAGTTGTTTCACCATCTTTGCTAGATGATTTTGAAGAACCACATGCTGCAAGAGCAAATGTTGCAATAGCTGCAAGAGCTGTTAAACCAAGAATTTTTTTCAATTTCATTTTGAAGTCTCCTTTAATTATATATTATTCTTTAATATCTTTTGCTTCTGGTAGATAAACTCCACCAAAGTATTTTTTAGACAGTTTTTCAAGGGTTCCATTGTCATAGAGTTCCTTGATACGTTTGTTGACAAATTTTTGAAGGTCTTTATCTTCTTTTGCAATAATTGGATACACATAAGGTTGTTGGTCGCTTGGAAGCTCGATAACCTTCAAGTTGTCATAGCCTTGATCACGAATGATAGTATCTACTGAGATCCGTTCGAAGATCTTGTAATCTGTACGACCATCCGCTAAATTAGCCATGATGGTTTGAATGGTTCCATCTGTGTATTGCAAGTCAGTTGGATTATCTGAATGTTTTTTATTGAAATCTTCTAATTGTTTAGCAGTAGATGTTCCTTGAACAACTTCTGTTTTCTTGCCACCAATGTCATCCAACGATTTAATAGAAGAATCTTTTGGTACGACCAACACTAATGGATTGCGAGCATATGGATTTGGATAGAGGTATTTTTCTTCCCGCTCTTTTGAGTAACTAATGTTGTTGGCACCGATTTGGAAACGGTCACTATCTAAGCCAGCAAAGACGGAAGACCACTCTGTTTTGTTAAAGTTTACTTCATATTTGTCTGAGCCTTTGAAGATTTCACGCAAAACTTCGATTTCATAACCGGTTAGCTTGCCGTCTTTTTCTTCGTAAGAGAATGGTTTGGTTGTTCCAACAGTCCCAACTTCAATGGTTTTCTTACCACTGGCTGATTTACCAGATGAACATGCTACTAAAGCACTGGTTGCAAGGACTGCAACTAATCCTAAAGCAGAATACTTAATCACTTTTTTTAGATTCATAGGATCTCCTTATTCGTTTCAGGCACATAAAACGCTATTTTAAAAGTATTTTTTTATTTTATCAAAAAAGCATTTGCTTGCCTAATATATATTTTTTATGGAGGTGATAGTTTTTCTTTATCACACTTCTTTGGCTTTAAAATACCGCAATAAAGCTTGCGCATTTTCAACATAATAGGGAACCGATACCTCAAAGGCTGCATCATCGATGGTCATGTGATCATGATGGAGGTCTGGCGCATCCGGCTCTCCATTCGAACCGATAAAGGCAAAGACTCCAGGAATTCGCTCTTGGTAAAAGGCGAAGTCTTCTCCAGCTGTAGAAGGATTTGCTGGAATCACTTCAGCCAATCCTTGTGAAGCTTCCCAAACTACTTGCGTCAATTCTTCATCATTAAAGGTAACGGGAGGGGTCACACCCCACTCAAAAGCTACATCTACTTCCAAACTTTCTGCAATGTGTCGAATGATGGAAATAAAATGTGCCTTCAAGTCTCTTTTCACACTCGGATTAAAGGAGCGAATGGTTCCTTCAAAATAGCCTGATTTAGGGAGGACATTCCAGGTTGAGCCCACATCCAGGTGCGTAATGGACAAAACAGCTGTTTCAAAGGGAGAAACGGTCCGTGAAATTAATAATTGTAAGTTCTGAACCATGGTTGTGACGGCCGTTACAGTGTCAACTCCCAAGTCTGGTCTTGCAGCATGGCTACTGACCCCTGTGACGGTAACCTTGAATTTCTCAACCCCTGCCATCATAGCTCCAGCATTCAAGGCAAGTTGCCCTGCTTTTAGCTGGGGAATGTTGTGAAAACCAATAATTCCTTGAACATCCTCCAACAGTCCTGTTGCCAAAACATCAGAGGCACCTTCTGAGATTTCTTCTGCTGGCTGAAAGATCAAGCGTACGGTTCCTTCAAGCTGGTCTTCTTTTTCCTTGAGAAGAGCTGCCGCTCCCAGAAGACTGGTTTGATGAAAATCATGACCACAAGCATGCATGACTCCTGGATTCTGACTTTGGTAGGGCAGATTTGTTTGTTCCAAAATTGGAAGGGCATCGATATCTGCTCGAAGTGCCACCACTGGTTGGCCAGACCCAATTTCTGCAATCAGACCAGTTTTTAATCCACTCTCTAAAATACGAATCCCCAACTCTTCTAAACGCTCTTTTAGAAAGGCGGTTGTCTGGTATTCTTGACCAGACAGTTCTGGGTGTTGGTGGATATAGTGGCGAATCTCTGCTAACTCTTCATAAGAAAAAGCCACAAGCCTTCATCTCCTTTCAAACTTAAAATTATTTTATCACTAATAGGTGTATCCGTCTAATTCTTGTTTCTTGGGTTTTGATATAGTTTCAAACTATACATAAAAAACACTCCTAGATTCATGTCCTAGGAGTGCCAACTTCCGCATTAAGAAAGATTTCCCTCGAATTTTTCCATAAAGCTATCACTATTATCGGCTTTTTCTACTTCCCATTTGCCATCTTTCTTAACAAAGGTCAACTGGTAGTCGTACCGATCCGGCGTCGTCAAGGGACGATCTGCAAGAGAAGCCATCATTTCCTTTCTATAGGCTTTGTTTTGAGCCTGATTCGCTTCGATAATACCTGGATAGTCTTTTCGATGTTCTTGATAGAAGGTCTGCATGTGGTTTAAGATCGTCTTTTCCATGCTGACTGTCTCAGGATTCAAGCTAATGACTACCTTGTCTGGGAAGTATTGTTTGACCTTATAGGTTAATTTCGCGCGCTTAGCATTTTCCTTTTCATAAGCATCGATAAACTGGGTCACTTCTTCTTCAGGGAATTGGTAATCATGCAATTGACGAGTAAAATCAGCCGCAAATTTCGCACGGAAATCACTGGCTTCCTTTTTCAAATCAGTTCCCAAAACAAAAGCGTCATCCTTTTTGACCTTTCGTTGGCCACTGAAGTAAACTTGATTGATGTATTCATCTGCAAAAAGGGTAGAAGCTTCCACCTTGTCCTCATATTGAGAAGAATCCACCACAAATTTTAAAGGCTTGGATTTTTTATCAGAGCTATAGATTTTTCGTTCATACTGCACTTCGTATTTTTTGCCTTTTTCGACTGGGAAAACGATATAGCCGGTTAATTTTTTATCCTGGGCCAACTGATCACTCTTGAGCAATTGGAAGGCTTCCGTTTGGTCATAAATTCCTGACTGCAATTTGACCTTGTTATTATCTGCATCGTAAATGGTGATATCTGAATCTGACACGTTGATAGATTCTTTGGCAACATTTTTAAATTCTAATTGAAGGGCTAAATAGGTTCCGTCTTCTGAGTCATTGAGGACAGGTGGTTTGATGTATTGTCCTCCTTTTAAACTCACCTCGACTTGACCGTCAGATGCCGAGCTTTTCGCTGCTTTTTCTGTCTTTGCTTGCTGCGAATTGGTCTGTTAAGCACCAGTACCACAAGCCACTAAACTCAAGGTCGCCACAGCAAACAGGGTCCATTTAAAAATCTTTTTCATCCTCATCTCCTTAAAAAAGTTTTGTTCTATTTTAACATCTTTTTCTAGCTATGTATACGCTATATAGTGATAACTCTTCCCTCAAAAGGCGAGGATTACAAAAAGGCCAAGACTTTCGTCTCAACCTTTTAACTGAAAAATAATTGATCTTGGTTTTACAAGATTCCTTTTTCTTTTTGAATCATGAGATCCTTAAGGGAAATCAAGAGGACCGCAAAGAGGATCATAGCCATTCCTATAAAATCAATGGCAAAGAAATGCTCATTCATAATGGCAAAGGCAAAAAATACAGCTGAAATAGGCTCAATAGCTGCAAGAAGGCTACCTTTGACCGGTCCAATCAGAGTTGTCCCTTTCAAAAAGACCGTATAGGCAAATATGGTCCCAATCACCACTAAGCCAACTAAGCCCATTAGATTATCCATGCTATATTGGCCATGAAAAAGTCTTCTTCCCGTGAAGGGAATCATCACAAGCCCTGGAATGAGCATACCGATACCAATCACCAACATACTCCCCCATTTTTGAATTAACTGAATAGGCAAAATGATGTAGAGGGCATAGGCAAAGGCAGAAATAAGTCCCCAAGCTAGCCCCTTAGGAGTGATTGCCAATTGATTGAGTTGACCATGGGTTGCAATGAGAAAGGTCCCTGCAATGGCTAAGATCATCGAAAAGATTTCAGATACTGTCGGAGCTACTCGGTCCTTAACACAAGAATAGGCCAAAACTCCAATAGGACAGAGATATTGCAAAACAGTTGCAGTACCTGCATTAGTCGCATCAATCGCTTCTAAATAAGTCAATTGGGTCATTAACAAACCCAAAAATGCAAATAAAAGCAAGGGGATGTATGACGAGCGGTCTGTTAGAAAGGCCTTTACTTTTTTCTTATCCGATAAATAAGCTAGGAGTAAAAGAACTGCTCCCGAAATAATTAAGCGAATCGTTGTCAAACCAATTGCTGTATATCCATGAGCCATCAGGTACTGGCCGCAAGCTCCTGATAAGCCCCAAGCAATCCCGGCAATCAAGGTCATGAGCGTCCCTTTCATCGTCTTTGACATAGTCCCCTCCTAAATCTATTTCTTACTTTATTGTATCACAAAAGGCCGAAACGAAACGTTTCAGCCTTGCTTTATTTCATATAAAATTATTAGCTTATTCAGGTTGAACCAAGATCTTGATTTGGGATTTATCTTGTGTTAATTCAACAAATCCTTCTTCAACGATATTTTCCAATTTAATTTTCTTGGTAACCAATTTCTCAGCTGAGAAGTAACCTTGTTCCATCAATTCCAAGACTTTAGGGAAGATATGACGGTAAGCAATAATTCCTTTGAGAGATTTTTCTTGAATAGCGAATTCATTTGGATTGATGCTGGCTTCACGTTCCCAGATAGATACAACCATACATTCCCCAGCTTTATGAACAGCTGCAAGGGCTTGGCCTAAAACAACTGGAACTCCAGTAACTTCATAAGAAACATCTGCTCCACCACCTGTCAAACGATGGATGGCTTCTACGACTGATTCTCCTTCTTCTGGGCGAACAACGATTGCTCCCAATTCTTCTGCTTTGGCTTGACGTTCAGGAGACAATTCAACTGCATAGATTTTTGATGCGCCTGCTGCACGAAGGGCTTCAACAATCAAAAGACCAATTGGTCCCAAACCAAAGATAACAGCTGTATCTCCAGTTTTCAAAGCAGATTGACGAACGGCATACACAGCAACCGCAGCAGGTTCTGTAAGAGCGGCTTGTTCATAGCTCAAGCTATCTGGAATCACATGGACAAGATCACCATCAAGAACACAATATTTAGCAAAACCACCATCTGCAGCGAGTCCGACAAAGTTCAAGTTTGGATCGAGGTTATAATCACCAATTAAGTTGTGCTCTGCAAGAATTGGTTCGATAGTTACACGATCGCCAACTTTGACACGAGTGACATCACTTCCGACTTCGACAATCTCACCAGAGAATTCATGTCCCAAAGTAACCGGTGCTTTTTGACCAGAATAAACATGTTCTTCTGTTGGAATGAAGATCGGTCCATCCAAATATTCATGCAAGTCCGTACCACAGATCCCTGTGAACTTAACTGCCACTTTTACTTGATGTGGTTGTACTTCAGGTACTTCCACTTCTTCGATCCGAACGTCTTTTGCTGCATGCCAGCGAGCTGCTTTCATAGTAGCCATAGGATGATCTCCTTGTTTTCACGTTTTTTAGTTTTCTTTTCAGGAAACTTTATATACTATTGTAAACGTTTTCTTTTTGCTTGTCAAGGAATAACTGAACATGTGAAAAAGCAGCCTTTTGACTGCTCCTTCTTATTTCTTCTTGATCCGAGAGGATTCCAATCCCCATCCCACCATCCAGCCGAGGACCAGGAGATAATTTTCAAGCGCACCGATCCCATTGATCGACAGATGATAGTGAAAATAACTGAAGAGATGATTAGTACCGATCCCAATCCCACCTAGGATTAGAGCCAATAGAACCGCCCGAAGATAAAACCAATCGTATTTGAGATTGACAGCAATGAGAATTACAAGGACCGCCACATTCCAAATTCCAATCTCCCGTTGCCAACCGACAGAAACACCATATCCCGAATGACTTCCCATATAAGATGGAAAGAATAGCTGGAAGATAATCGCTCCAGACATGGCGATGATAACCAGGACAAATAAGACTCTTAAAAATTTGTTCATGTAACTCCTCCTAATGCCAGTTGATATGTAATGGTCTTTCCTATTCTAACACAATTTTATGGATAGTAAAAACCAACCTCTCGGCTGGTTCTTTATCTATTACTCTTCTTTCAACTTCGCCAATTCTTGAGCAAGTAGTTTAAGTGCTACTTGTGGGTTGGCTTGGCCTTTGGTTGCTTTCATGAGGAAGCCTGTGAAGGCCTTGTCCGCATTCCGTTTCCCTGACTTGAAGTCGGCTACCGCTGCTTCATTGTCTGCAAAGACTTGGTGGATGATTGGGACCAAGACTTCAGGGTCTGAAATCTGTACCAATCCAGCTTTTTCAACGTATTCACGCGCACCGCCACCATTTTTCGCCAAGTGAACGAAGACTTTCTTGGCAATCTTAGATGAAATGGTTCCATCTTCGATGATGGCAATCATTTCTACCAAGTTTTCTGGTGTCAATTGGATTTCTTCAAGGGTCTTACCTTCTGCATTCAAGAATTGTGCTACTTCCCCTTGGAGCCAGTTAGATACTTGTTTGGCATCGCCACCAAGGGCTACAGCTGCTTCAAAGAAGTCAGAAGTAACTTTCGTCGCTGTCAATTGGTTGGCATCATAATCAGACAAGCCAAGCTCTGCCACGTAGCGAGCACGACGGTCTTTTGGAAACTCTGGCAACTCCGTACGCATTTCCTCAATCCACTCATCTGAAATTTCAAACAAGGGAAGGTCTGGTTCTGGGAAGTAACGGTAATCCGCTGCTCCTTCTTTGACACGCATAAGAATGGTACTCTTGTTGGCTTCATCATAACGACGTGTTTCTTGGCGAATGACACCACCTGAACGCAAGATTTTCGCTTGACGCTCCACTTCGTATTCAAGACCTTTGCGCACGTTTGAGAAGGAGTTCAAGTTTTTCAATTCTGTCTTAGTACCAAATTCCTCTTGACCGTATGGGCGAAGGGAAATGTTGGCATCCACCCGCATCGATCCTTCTTCCATCTTGACGTCTGAAATACCAGTGTACTGGATAACTTCTTTCAAAGCTGTTAAATAAGCGTAAGCTTCTTCTGGAGAACGCATATCTGCTTCAGATACGATTTCGATCAATGGAACCCCTTGACGGTTGAGGTCTACATAAGAGAAGCCGTCTGTCCCGTGCGTGTTCTTACCGGCATCTTCTTCCAAGTGGGCACGTTCAATCCCGATTTTCTTAGTTGAGCCGTCCTCCAATTGCACTTCAATCCAACCGTTGTAACCGATTGGCTCATCAAATTGAGAAATTTGATAGGCTTTAGGATTATCCGGATAGAAGTAGTTCTTCCGGTCAAAGTGCATGTGCTGGTGGATATCCATGTTTAGCGCCAAAGCAGCCTTGATACCAGCATCTACAACACCCTTGTTCAAGACAGGAAGCACCCCTGGGAAAGACCAGTCAATCACATTGGTATTGGCATTTTGCTCGTTCCCAAAGTGAGCAGAGGTTGGTGAGAAAATTTTTGAGTTTGTATTCAATTCAACGTGGACTTCAAGTCCGATGACTGTTTCAAAGTTCATTAATTGTCACCTCCGAAAATTAGGGGTTGTTGCTTGTGGTAATCCGTCGTTGCTTCAAAGGCCGCTGCAGCTTGGTAGATGGTTTCTTCAGAATACTTCGGACCAATCAACTGCAAACCAACGGGAAGACCTTGCGCAAAACCTGCAGGAATCGAAATTCCTGGAAGACCTGCCAAGTTAACTGGAATAGTCAAGAGGTCAGCTAAGTACATGGCAACCGGATCATGGTTGAGCGAATCCAAATCAAAGGCCACGCTTGGAGCTGTTGGACCAAGGATAAGGTCGTAATCCGCAAAGACTTTTTCGAAGTCTTGAATAATAAGGGTACGGACTTGGCCAGCTTTCTTATAGTAAGCATCGTAGTAACCAGATGACAAACTAAAGGTACCAAGCATGATCCGGCGTTTAACCTCATCACCAAAGCCTTGGCTACGAGTGTTCACGTAGATATCATCCAAGTTTTTAGCATCTTCCGCACGGAAACCATAGCGAATCCCATCGAAACGTTGCAAGTTTGAAGAAGCTTCAGATGAAGCGATGATGTAGTAAACGGCAACCCCATATTTAGAGTGTGGAAGGCTAACTTCTTCGACAGTTGCTCCCAATTTTTCAAAGTGTTTCGCCGCATTGAGGATGGTTTCTTTGACTTCTGGGTCAATCCCTTCGCCAAGATATTCCTTTGGAAGGGCAATCTTCATGCCTTTAATGTCTTGACCAATCTTAGAAGTAAAATCGGCTACACGAACAGGCGCAGATGTTGAATCCTTGGCATCTTCGCTGGCAATGACATTAAGCAAGAGGGCATTTTCTTTAACGGTTGGAGCGAAAGGTCCAATTTGGTCGAGTGAGCTACCAAAAGCAATGAGACCAAAACGGGAAACTGTTCCATAAGTAGGTTTGAGACCAACAATCCCGTTAAAAGCAGCTGGCTGACGGATAGAACCACCTGTATCTGAACCAAGGGACAAACGGACTTGGCCTGAAGCGACAGAAGCTGCTGAACCACTAGAAGATCCACCAGGCACCTTGCTGTGGTCCCATGCATTCTTGGTTGGTCCATAATATGAAGTCTCACCAGATCCACCCATGGCAAATTCATCCATGTTGGTCTTACCGATGACAATCATATCTTTGGCCTTGGCATTGGCAACAGCTGTCGCATCAAAGATGGGTTCGTAGTTATAGAGCATTTTTGATGCCGCAGTCGTCAAGATACCGTCAGTAGAGATATTGTCTTTGACAGCGAGTGGAATCCCTGACAAGAGGTTGTCTGCATCGATTCCTTTTTCATCAATGGCCTTAGCTTGCGCAAGGGCCGCTTCTTCGGCCACCGTTACAAAGGCGTTAACTGCTTCTTCACGCGCCTTGATATCGTCAAGCGTTGCTTGGGTCAATTCCGTTGCCGAAATTTCCTTAGAGACAAGGAGGTCGTGCAACTCTTCAATGGTTTTATGGTTGAATGACATTAGGCATCTCCTCCATCTTCTAGGATAGCTGGTACCTTGATGTAGTAGTTATCTTTTTCAGGTACATTTTTAAACAAGCGGTCACGGTCCGTCCCTTTTTCAGCAACATCCGGACGCAATACGGTTTTACGATCCGCCATGGTTGTTGTTGGGGCAACACCTGTTGTGTCCACTTCTTCCAACAATTCCACCATGTCGACAATTTTAGACAAGGTTGTCGCAAACTCAGCTGTCTCTTCTGGAGAGAATTTCAATTTTGAAAGATTGGCAACGTGGGTTACCTCTTCTTGCGTAATTTTCATCTTGCTTCCTTTCGTGAAATGATGATTTTTCAATACCCTCTATTTTACCATAATTTAGCCCAATTTGCTTGCCTTAGAAAAAATCTGTAGGACTTTTTTGTCGCTACAGATTCTTCTTTTTATATTTCTTTTCCGCCTAATTGCCCCATCTCCATTAATGTCTCTTTCCAGATTTCCTGGACGTTAGATGTGAGATAGGAAGAGGCCAAGTCATAAGAAGCCTGGTGAAATGGAGCAAGGTCGCTTTCAAAGAGCTGGACCAGCTTTTCTGCCAACTCTTTCACCAATTGTTCTTCTGGCATTATCTCGCTATAAGGGACCAAAAAGCCATTTTCACCCTCTTTTATAAAAGTTGGATTACCATAACGGGCATCAAAGCCGAGCAAGGCTAACCCTGCTCCAGCCGCCTCCATCAAAGTCAAACCAAAGGTCTCCCACTGAGAAGTGGTGAGGTAAACTTGGTAGCAAGGATAGATCTGCTGAAGATCCGCATGACCGCGTAGGTGAATATAATCTTGTGCTGCAAGCTCCTGAATCAAGTGCTGCAAACGATCAGCTTCTCCTCCCTTCCCATAAATATCAAACTGAAGGGCTGGGAGTCGTTTCTTTGCTTGAGCGACTACTCGAATAGCCAAATCGATGCGTTTTCTTGGATCCAAACGGGAAGCTGTGAGCACACTAAAGGGAGATCTGTCTCCTTGTGATTCCGTCAATTCTTCTAGATGCCCTACCGGAATGCTATAGATTGGAATTCCTTTGCAGCCTTGTTTAGCAAGTGTCTGCTCCAAGACTTCTTTTTGAAGATCCGTCGCCGTGATGAAGTAATCGAAGCGTTTGGCATACTTGAACACATAATAATACTCATAGTTGAGATGTCCATTTTCAAATTCATGCTCCGAATGAAACACCATGGCGAGCTTGGAAGGAGCATCTTTCTCCAACAAAGGGCGGGCAAAATCCATGCGCGAGGCCCGATCAAGCAGAATCAGATCTTCTTCTTTTAACGATAGCTGCAACAAAAAACGTCTCATCACTTCTGTATGGTTGGTCAAAACCTCAGGTCCCAGTTTATAGAGCCAGCTTTCACCCAACCTCAATTCTTCAAAAGCGATACTTCCATCTTGATTGTGATAGGTCCGTCTGAGTATCCTACCATATTGAAAATACTCTGTAGCAAGTTTACAAGCTCCATAATACTCTCGTTTGATCATATTTCCCGCTAAAAGATAGTCTACATAGCGGACACAGTCTGGATGATAGGGATCCAGATAAAAGGTTAGTTCGTTTTTATCCGCAAATTGGTAGCGAATGGCTCCTTCCGTTTTTTCAATAGTATCTAAACGAGTCAGTTGAAACTCCATTTGCAAGTCCCCCACTGTCTTTTGAGGAACACTGGTTTTTTGATCTGTAAATATCAGATGAGCAAAGAGTAATTCCTCATCCCGGTGCCCCAAAGAGAGGTAATAGGCTAATTTTTCTGGAGTGGGCCATGTGGTAAAGACAAACTTCGCTGTCACTCCCAAGCCCCGGAGTATCTTTGCCCGAGAGGCTTGTGCAACATCGACCCCATTTGGTTCATATCCTACTAATAGATTAAAGGTATAAATGGTCATCCTAGACCTCCCTCTAATCGATTAAACAGCTCTCCCAAAACTTCTTTTTTAGGCAGTTCTAAGATTCGTGCTTGCTCTCTTAACATTTCTTTGAAGGCCTCTGGATGCTGGAGCAATATTTCTAGTTGCTGTTTCATTTCTTCGACTGTATCTGTGATCGTGCTCAATTCTTTATAGGCTTCATCATGAACCGTACTCTTCAAACCAAACAAGACTTGCTCATTTTCAAGAGCTTGAAGACTACTGCTCCACACTTCTTCTCCTTGGTTGCAATCCAGATAAATAGAGCAACTGGATAACAACTCCTCATATTTTCCCAGTGAAATCCCTGGATAGAGGCGCACATTGAAGCAACTCGCTAAATCTGTTAATTTCGGACCCATGGCCGTCAAAGCAGCAACGTGAAAGGTCACTTGTGGGAATTGATGGACCAAGCTAGATAAGCCTTCGACCTCTTGAGAAGCCGTCATGACTAGAGCTTCTGGTTGAAAACTTTCCTGCTCCACATCTACTAGCCCTGACAAGACTGTGATCCCGTCTTTTCTCTCACTCAATAGACCATCTTCTAACAATAAAATCTGGTCAACATGCTCTTTGATCTCATCTAGATCATGAGTTTCTCGTGCACAGTAGGCCAGTCTTTCTTTAGGTATCTCTTTCACAACATCTAGCAATGTCTTATCCAACAAAAGAATAGCTTCATTTTCGGGCAAGAGTTGTTTCAGAACAACTCTTTGTAGCTCTTCCTTATTAGCATACAGGTGATCAAGTCCTTTAGAAGGTTGATGCAAAAAGATTCCTTGTGAGACAAAGTGAAGCAGGACTTCTTCTTGCTGACGGTTCAAATAAATATCTAAATATGGTTGACCGGCTTCCGTTAGGAGACTCCGTTTGCTTCTCCAGCCATAGCGGTTGTATATATCAATGGATACGACCTCTTCTCCCTGACCAAACCACTCCACTCTTTCAACCGTTCGTGACAAAATATCCTCTCGCAAAACCACGTTGGCGCGCCGTTCCTCACCATCAAAAAGATAGGTTGTGATCCCCAGGGTCCAACATTCCCATAATTCTGGGACTGCTAAATCATTGAAAAATAATGGTTTCCCAACTTTTGATGTTGGGTCTTTTTGGGTAAAAAAGGTCGCAAGACTATCTGTCTGTTCAGCTAAATCAGTTTCCAGATTGGTCACAAATACTCGATAGGTCTGGCCAAGTTTGGCCAATAATCTTTGCAAACGATCCAGCTCTTTGGTCTGCTCTGGTGCAATAATGAACATGCTGATCCTTTCTCGTCAATAATTAGTTAGCCTAGGTTTTCAATGAAACCGAGGTTGATCACCACACGCTCATAGGTTTCTGACCCTTGCAAGCCTGCTTCCTCTAATTTTTCAAGGGCCCGTTTCAAGCGCGTTTTGTAGATATAGCGATGCCAGGTCAAATCATAGCCTAACATCCCCAGTAGAGCCAATTTTTCTTGCTTAGCTTCCATCTCATCGACGACTCGCTTTTCTGTCCAAACCTGGGACAGAGTATCTGCACGGCCCACGCGATACCAATAAATACATTTTTCCGTATGAACTACCCGATGGGCTTTTAAGAAGAGCTTATACATCAGGAAGTTATCCTCGACATTTTTTCCAACCGGAAAACGAAGCCCTTCAAATAAGCTACGCTTATAGAGCTTCATCATGGCACAAGCCCAGGCCATATCTCTGGTCTCCTGGATAGCATCGTGGTCCATGATCTCGCGTCCCTCATAAAGAGATTCTGAATAATCGTCGTCCGTTACCTTGATCAAGTATTTGCTACTACTGTCATCATAGAGGTTATAGTTGGCTACTGAAACATCCGCACCATACTTTTGAAGTTGACGATAGAGCACTTCTACATAGTCCTCCGTCACCCAGTCATCTGGATCAATAAAGGTGATGTAATCACCAGTTGCTAGCTCAATCCCTGTATTCCGAGCAGCAGATAAGCCCCCATTTTCTTGGCGAACGTAGCGGATGCGCGCATCCTTCCTAAAAAATTCTTTACAGATCTCTTCTGACTGGTCTGGCGAACCATCATTGACCAGGATAATTTCCAAATGAGGGTAGGTCTGATGGATAACCGTTTCCAAACATTGTCTCAAATAAGCTTCTACATTATAGATGGGAATGATGATACTCACTACTTCATTTGTTTCCATGCTTCTTCTCATTTCTCTTTAAATAATCGCGAATCGCTGCCACCATCTCCTGCACCTGGTCATCCGCAAACACTTGGTTCTCACCATTTTCCACATGATTCGTTCCTTCAAAAGAGAAAATCGGTAAGCCCAATTGATGGACCGTTTGCGTCATCTGATCCACCTCATCATAAGGATTGATATCCAAATAGAAATCCAATTTTTCTAGGACCTTTCGACTGGTCAAGGGATCAAAAGAGGGATAAAGAAAGAGGTTGGGATAGCGTTCCAATTGCACCAAGTTAAAACCAAAATGGCTATGGGCAAGGACATGAATCGCTACGTCTGGCAATTCTTTTAACAAAGTCTCCAACTCGTAGATATCTGCTGTATGGGTATAAATGGCGGCATGATAAGGAAATTCTCCCACTAGATCTGGATAGGTTTGCTTTAAAATTGGTTTTCGAAGCAAAATTTCCTCCCAAGAGAGGGCATAGTAAAACCACCATAATTCACGAAAACGATTGAAGCGTTTAGAGGTCCATGGTTTATTATGAGAGGTATAATGAACGACCGCGGGAATCCCTTGAAAGGCATCGTACCAGTCTAAATCTCCATAGTGATATTGATCCTTATCAGACCCTACTTGTAGATTATAGGTCCAAGGTAAAGGGTACCACGCATCTTTGAAATACAGATTCAAAATTCCTTGGTCTCCGTATACATGCTGATGGTACTCGCGAGTAAGGTCAAAAAGTGCCTCTGTCACTTGGTGCTCTTGCCACCAAACCCTATCAATCACCAAAAGTCCAGCATTAAAACCATCTGTCGTCGTCGGCTTATCTACCACTGCCCCCAGTCCATGACCTTTTAAATCGACCTCAAACAAAGGCGATAAATCCTGTGTAAAGATCATGTCACAATCCAGATAAAGGATCCGCTTTTCCTCCACAATCTCTGGAATAGCGTAACGGAAATAGGTTGCATAGTGAATATGGTTACTTGGAAGCGAGAAGGACTGGAATTGCTCGGGAGACATCCGACAATTGATCACTTCTGAATCCAACTGGCGCAAGCGCTGATTCATGATAGCAAACCACTCTGTTGGTAGATCTTCATTTAAAACATAAATTTTCAACCGGTCCTGATGGGCGCACAATGACTTCATAGCGGTTTCCAATTTTTCCATATAAGATAGATCGGCTGAAAAGACGACAGCTTTTTTATTCATAACTCCCCCTTATATTCTTCCATTAGGATACCATTTTCGAGAGAGGAAGACAATCTCTAAGCCCTAAAAAGAGGTCCAGACAAATGTCTACGACCTCTTTTACATTGTTTTCTTATTTTGTGTCTAATACAGCAAGTGCATCGTCGACCAAGCTTGCCCCTAAGACATGCTTGAAATGATTCAAGGCAAACTGATGATTTTCAGGAGTAAGTGACGCCACTGCAGGTTCCACGACTTCGATCTGATAGCCGAGATTATATGCATCAACCGCAGTATGGAGGACGCAGATATCGGTCAAGACACCTGTCAAAATAACGGTATCTACATGACGTTCCCGCAGGCGGATATCTAGGTCCGTTCCTGAAAAAGCAGAATAATGACGTTTATCCATCCAAAAAACTCGTGGATCCGCTTTGTGCTCCCGATAAAAATCTGCCAAAGGGCCGTACAAATCACGTCCGCTGGTCCCAATGATATTATGAGGTGGGAAGAGCTTGCTTTCAGGATGAAATGGATCCTCTACATCATGCGCATCAATGGCAAAAAAGATATAGGCTCCTTGGTCAAAGGCCAATTGGGTCACCTGAGCAATAGTCTCAGAAATGGCTTGTGCAGGAGCACCTGCCGTAAGCTTACCATCATCTGCTACGAAATCGACAGTATAGTCAATTGAAATCAAAGCTTTAGTCATTAGTAATCTCTTTTCTTAATTTCCTCAAAGATATCTGGAATCAACACTTTGAGATAGGTTCCCTTCATTCCAAGTGAACGGCTTTCAATAATACCAGCTGACTCCAATTTCCGAAGTGCATTGACAATCACAGAGCGGGTAATGCCAATCCGATCCGCGATGATAGAAGCAGTCAACTGCCCCTCATTTCCTTTCAATTCACTAAGGATGGCAGAAACAGCCCGCAACTCAGAGTAAGACAAGGTATTGACAGCCATATTCACCGCTGTACGACGACGAATATTCTTCTCGTCTTCCTCGCGTTGGTAGTTCAACATTTGAATCCCTACCACGGTACTCGCAATCTCAACCAAGATCAAATCATCATCATCAAACTCTTTATCATTCCGCCAAATGATCAAAGACCCCAAACGAATCCCAGAAACATGAATGGGCGCAATGGTCGTCAATCCATCAGGAAATTCAGACTTGGTCTCAATTGGAAAGACCGTCAAATCATGCTCGATGGGAAGGTTTGCTTCCGTATCATAAACTAAGCTTGCTGCTTTAGCATAATCTTCTGGTAATTTTTTATTTTGAAAGAAAGCTTCTACCCGGTCATTGTTGGTCTTGTAACGCATGAAATAACCAAGGAGGGTTCCTTTGCTATTAATGATACAGGCATTACAGTGAATAATATCCGCCAATTGCTGAGCAATATCATTGTAAGGCATCTCAGCCTGCAACTGTTCATCTGTCCGTTTCAAGATAGATGTAATTTTTCGTGTCTTTTCTAATAAATTTGCCATAATAAACCTCGCATATAGTCAGCTCAAGTATATCATATAAGTGTGGGAATTTCAATCGAATTATCTGAAAATTATTTATTTTTTCTACAATTATGCGCAATTCAGAAAAATATCGATTCGATGACATGGTTTTTATAGAATGAATCAAAAAAAGATTGAAGACTTTTCTCTTCAATCCTTTATCTAATTAGCGTTTGTATTGTTTCAAGAAACGAGTCATTTTTTCTTGAATTTGAGCCAACTCATCGACACGTGGAAGGTAAACGATCCGGAAGTGATCTGGATCTTTCCAGTTAAAGCCGCGGCCATGAACCAAGAGAATTTTTTCTTGCTTCAAGAACTCTAAAACAAATTGTTCATCATCATCCACGCGGTACATGTCCCGATCAATCTTAGGGAAGATATAGAGACCAGCCTTTGGCTTAACAGCTGAGAGGCCTGGAATATCATTGATGGCTTTGTAGATAAAATTGCGTTGTTCGTAGATTCGACCACCTGGAAGCAAGAGTTCATCCACGGATTGGTAACCTCCAAGAGAGGTTTGCACAACATGTTGAGACAAAACATTTGAACAAAGACGCATATTGGACAACATGTTCAAGCCTTCAATATAGCCCTTCACATGATGCTTCGGACCAGACAGAACCATCCAACCAACACGGAAACCGGCAATCCGGTGAGATTTTGACAAGCCATTCATACTTACACAGAAGAGATCAGGCGCTAAGCTTGCAATAGCCGTGTGTTTTTCACCATCCATGACCAAGCGATCGTAAATTTCATCTGCGAAGATAATCAAGTTATTTTGGCGAGCGATCTCCACAATCTCAAGCAGGATCTCATCTGGATAGAGGGCACCTGTTGGGTTATTCGGGTTGATAACAACGATAGCTTTAGTGTTTGAGGTGATTTTCGACTTGATATCCTCAATATCTGGGTACCAGTTTGCTTCTTCATCACAAAGATAGTGAACCGCATTCCCACCAGCTAGGCTGACAGCTGCTGTCCAAAGAGGATAGTCCGGCATGGGAACTAAGACCTCATCCCCATTGTCGAGCAGTCCTTGCATCGACATGACGATCAGCTCACTTACTCCATTCCCAAGATAAATATCATCAATATCCACATTTGGAATTCTTTTCAACTGGCAATACTGCATAATGGCCTTGCGGGCTGAAAAGATCCCTTTTGAATCCGAATAGCCTTCACTATCACGCGCATTCATGATCAAATCATGGATGACTTCATCTGGAGCTGTAAAGCCAAATTCAGCAGGGTTCCCTGTATTCAAACGAAGAATTTTTTCTCCATTTGCTCGCATGCGCATGGCTTCTTCCAAGACTGGACCACGAATATCGTAAGCGACATGTTCGAGTTTGCTTGATTTATTATATTCCTTCATATTCTGCCTCGATTCACGAAATTATCTCTATTATACCACTAGTTGAAATAGAGTACAAACCGAGGACTTTAAAAATTCAGCAAAAATATAGCAGAAAAACGAGACTTTACCTTTACATTCTGCCCTAAAAGGGATAAAATATAAGTGTATAAGGAATAGGATTCCTTTCTATTCTTTCCATGTTTTCAAGCTATAAGGAGGTAGGATTATGTCTCAAAAATACGAAAACATTATGGTCGCTGTCGACGGTTCCCATGAAGCAGAATTAGCCTTTGAAAAAGGGGTTAATGTTTCTCTTCGCAACGGCTCTAAATTGACCATTGTCCACGTCATCGATACCCGTGCCCTTCAAAGCGTCTCAACTTTTGATGCTGAGGTCTACGAAGAATTGCAAGAAGAAGCCAATGAATTGCTCAAAGGCTACCAGGAACGTGCTGAAAAAGTCGGCGTTCAAAATGTTGCGACTGTTGTGGAAATGGGAAATCCAAAGGTCCTCTTGGCTAATGATATCCCAAGTAAAGAAGGGGTTGACCTTATTATGGTCGGAGCTACCGGACTCAATGCCTTCGAACGGTTAATGGTCGGATCCTCCTCAGAATATATCCTTCGCCACGCTAAAGTAGACTTACTAGTGGTACGTGATAAGGATAAAACCATGTAAGAAAGAAAAAGTTTGGAACAAAAGTTCCAAACTTTTTTAGTTGTCTTTTTTTGCTTCTTTTTGTTTTGCATGTTTTTCGTAGGCCTTGAGCTGACGATCGAGTTCTTTTTTGATGGCTGGTTCTGGGGCGTATTTTTCTTCCCAATCATCTGGCTTCAGAATTTTGTGGGTTACTGGATCAAAGTGCGCCTTTCCATCTGGGAAAATCTTGCCCATATTGGCCCGGTGAACAATCTCAAAGACCTCTTCAGGATCAACTCCCATTAGAACAAAGCTACCATAAGTCAGATATAAGGTATCGATTAAGGCATCAACCTGTCCCACCATGGAAATTTCAGCTGGATGCTTGCTACGAACCTTATCTGCAGCCTTATCCAAAGCTTCGTGAAGGGCTGCTACCGAGCGATCGAATTCTTCCTCACTTGAGCTAGCTGCTCGGACAAATTCCACTAATTCCTCTTGCTTGAACATAGTCCGATAGAGGGCATCTTGGGGTTGCCAGACAACTGGTTTCTCCTGGGTTTTCCCATCCATCACTCCATGGAAGGTTTTGACCTTATTGAAGTGATCATCCTTAGAAATAAAGAGTTCTTTCTCTGAGAGAATACCAAAGTGCTGTAGGGCCTTTTGAATGCCATCCTTGTCATTGCTGGTCGTGGTATGCTTGGCAATCGCCTTAACACTTGTCGTCCCATTTCCCATCGCAATAGATAAGCCAACACCTGAAAGCATCTCTAAGTCATTATCAGAATCTCCAAAAGCCATCACTTCATCGATGTCAAAGCCAAATCCCTGACCAACGATGCGGATCCCTTCTAACTTGGAAATCCCTGGGTTGAGGACATCTGCTGCAAATGGGCTAGACCGCGTGAATTTCAGATGTGGAAACTCTTTTTCAATTTTTGCAGTCTCTTCTGGACTCGATAAGATCAACACTTGGTAGATTGGTTCTTGCGCTAGTGCATAGAGGGTATCCTGATCTTGTGGGATGACCTTGCTAACCACTTTGTTAAATCCTCGACTGACTGTACGGGCCATTTTGCGGGGCACAAAACGACTAGACCAGGTTGAAATAGGACTCATCCCAAAACTCATGATCCGAGAACCAAATACCCCATCCTTGGTACCAAGAGCAATTTCCTTACGGTGTTCTCGAGCATAGTCAATTAGTTGGTGCAGACTCTTTTTATCGATTGGGCTAGTATACAGCACGCGGTCCTTGGTCAAAATATACTGACCATTATAGGTCACTGCAAAATCAAAACCATAGCGTTCCATAAATGGTTTGACAAAGGCCGGTCCCCGCCCTGTCGCAAGGCCTACATAGATCCCTTCTTCCTTTAAAGACTGAATGGCTTTTTCTGTTGATTTTAGGACCGCTCGACTATCATTAACCAAGGTTCCATCGATATCAAAAAAGACTGCTTTTATTTCCATGTCTACTGTTTCTTTCTTTTTATGATAAAATAAATTATATCACATATTCCAAGGAGCTTCACATGTTTAAGAAAATTTTAGCACTACATACTGGAGGGACTATTTCGATGGCAGCAGATGACTCTGGAGCAGTGATTACCAATGAAGTCAATCCCATGACCCAAATCACTTCACCAATTGAAGGAATTGCAGTCACCTCGGAGGACTTCTTCAACCTTCCCAGCCCTCAAATGACACCCCGTCACATGTTAGCCCTATATCAAAAAATCAAAGAGGAAGCTCACAACTACGACGGCATCGTTATTACCCACGGGACAGATACTCTGGAAGAAACGGCTTATTTCTTGGATACTATGGAGTTACCCGAGATCGCTGTGGTCATTACAGGAGCTATGCGAAGCTCCAACGAGCTCGGAAGCGACGGTGTCTATAATTTTCTGACAGCCCTTCGAGTGGCTGCCGATCCAAAAGCACGTGATAAAGGGGTCTTAGTCGTCATGAACGATGAAATTCATGCGGCTAAGTACGTCACCAAAACCCATACCACCAATGTCAGCACCTTCCAGACACCAACCCACGGTCCACTAGGTTTGGTCATGAAAAAGGAAATCCTCTTCTTTAAAACAGCCGAGCCAAGGGTGCGCTTTGATCTCGATACCATCGATGGTTTCGTTCCGATCATTGCTACCTACGCAGGGATGAAAACCGATCTGCTGGACATGCTGGATCTTTCAAAGCTCGATGGCCTCATTATCGAAGCCTTTGGAGCTGGAAACATCCCTAAAGAAACGGCACATAAAGTCCAAGAATTCATGGATGCAGGTCTTCCAATCGCTTTAGTATCCCGTTGCTTCAATGGAATCGCTGAACCCGTCTACGCATATGAAGGAGGAGGTGTCCAACTCCATCAAGCAGGTGTCTTTTTCATCAAAGAATTAAATGCCCCCAAAGCGCGCATCAAACTCCTCATCGCCCTCAATGCCGGCCTAAAAGGACAAGAACTCAAAGACTATATCGAAGGGTAAAATAAGATACAAAGGGCGTAAAATGCAATCTTAAAGGGAGTAGAGTGGAATCCAAAGAATTTCCACTCTACTCCCTTTTTATATGTTAGTCTAAATGTTCTTTCTTTTCTAAGTAAAGCGAAAGCAAATGCCAATCGGGGTGTTCGCGCCAATCTGGCGTGGCTACAATCTTGCTGGCGACTTTCCGCGCTTCTTCCAGAATGGGATAATCTTCTACCAAATCCGCCACTTGAAATTCTGGAATCCCAGATTGACGGGTTCCAAAGATTTCACCTGAACCTCGCATTTTCAAATCTTCTTCCGCCAGCACAAACCCATTTGTTGTCTCTGTCATGATTTTCATGCGCTGCTTGCCACTATCTGTCTTAGGATTGGCTACTAGAATAGCATAGGATTGCTTGTTTCCCCGACCAACCCGACCTCGAAGCTGGTGAAGCTGGCTAAGACCAAACCGATCTGCATCCATAATGACCATAACGGTTGCATTGGATACGTTGACTCCTACTTCAATAACGGTCGTAGACACCAAAACATCAATGTGGTGCTCTTTAAAGGACTGCATGATAGCATCTTTTTCTTCACTTTTCATCTTCCCGTGAAGAAGAGAAACGCGTGCTCGCTGACCAAAGAAGGCCTCTAGCTCTTCTTGGAGGGCAAGGGCGTTTTTCAAATCTAGCGCCTCTGACTCTTCAATCAATGGAGAAATAAAATAAGCCTGAGAACCTTTGCCAAGTTCTTTGACTAACCAGTCGAGGACCACTTCTAACTGCTCATGCTTGACCCAACGTGTGATGATTTCCTTTCGTCCAGCAGGCATCTGGTCAATGATGGACACATCCATATCTCCAAAGGCTGTAATAGCCAAGGTCCGGGGAATAGGGGTAGCCGTCATCATCAGGACGTCTGGATTTTGTCCTTTTTCTCGAAGGATACGGCGCTGGGAAACCCCAAAACGGTGCTGTTCATCAATAATGACCAAGCCTAGATCTTGGTAGTGAACTCCCTCTTGAATCAAGGCATGTGTCCCCGCAATCAGTTGAGCTGTTCCTGAGGCGATCTCTTCTATGACTTCTCGTTTCTCAGCCGCCTTTAATCCTCCTGTTAAAAGGGCAATTGGCAAGTCAGGAAAAAGATTTTGCAAGCTTTCCTTGTGTTGCTCTGCCAAAATCTCCGTTGGAACCATCAAGGCTGCTTGCTTCCCAGCGCTTAAGGCTGCATACATGGCAAGACCGGCCACGACTGTCTTCCCGCTTCCCACATCCCCTTGCAAGAGGCGGTTCATATGATAAGGAGAGGCCATATCTGTCAAGATTTCATTCAAGCTGTTTTCTTGAGCTTGCGTTAGCTCAAAGGGAAGCTGTTTTTTTCGTTCTGCTAATTTTTCTGGATTCCAGGCCAAGGAAATCCCTTGGCTGGCATCGTGATTTTCTTCTTTTAGCACTTGGAGTTGCAGCTGGAAAAAGAGGAGCTCTTCAAATTTTACCCGGCGAAGAGCTTGCTTGTACTCTGCCAGATCCTTAGGAAAATGCATAGCTTGTACTGCTTGGGAACGAGACATGAGTTGATAACGCTCTCGTAAGATTTGGGGTACATTCTCTTCTAAAAGCTGCTCCAAACCCTGGTCGAATGCTATTTTGATCAATTTCACCAGGCTGTTTTGGCTGACTCCTTGCGTCACTCCATAGACTGGCTGCAAATCATCTTCCACTTGAGCCAGGAGCTTCATTCCTGTCAAACTCCCCTTGGCCTTGTCCCATTTCCCAAAAATCGCCACTGTCTGCTGGACCTCGATTTTATCTGCTAGATAGGGTTGGTTAAAAAAATTAACCGCAATCACTTGGTCTCCCTGTTTGATCGAAAAACGCAAGCGGTTTCGTTTGTAGCCATAATATTGAACATTGGCTGGTGTTGCTACCACCCCAGAGATGACGGCTTTTTCCCCATCTTCTAACTCTAAAACATTGCGCGTTTTGAAGTCTTCATAACGAAAGGGGAAATACAAGAGCAGATCTTCTAAGGTTTCAATTCCTAACTTTTTAAATTTTTCCGCCGATTTTGGACCGACTCCAGGCAGTACGGATAAGGGTTGGTGTAGATTCATTTCTCCTCCTTTCTTTTATAAAAAAGCAGGTCCATCCGGGAAAATCCCACCTGCTTCTTCTTATTCTTCACCTGTATAGTCACGAGGAATTCGATCACTCAAAAGACAGACCACTTCATAATTAATGCTACCACGGTAATCCGCAACCTCTGTTGCCGTGATTTCTTTCTCGTCCTCTCGTCCAATCAGGGTAACCTTGGTCCCCAGAGGCAATTCTTCGGTAAGGCGAACCGTTACCTGGTCCATCGAAACGCGACCAACAATGGGACAATAATCCCCCTTAATCAGCACATGGAAATTTTGCATCTCTCGGATCCAGCCATCCGCATAGCCAATAGGAATCGTCCCAATCCATTGGGGTTCTTCCGTCGTATAGGTTGCGCCATAGCCAATATCTTGACCAGCTTCTAACTGTTTCACATGAACTAACTCACTCACCAAACTCAAGGCTGGCTTGATTTCATAAGGCAAGGCTAGCACAGAACCACTGGGATTCAAGCCATACATGACATCTCCCAAGCGAACAGCCGTGAAAATCGTATCCGCATGCCACAAAGAGGTGGCAGAATTACTCGCATGGACAATGAGAGGAAGGGTTTCAAGAGCAGCCAATACTTCTTTGAAAAATTGGTATTGCGCTTGGAATTTTCGATCATCTGCTTCATCTGCTGTCGCAAAATGAGTAAAGATTCCTTCAATTTCAGCTCCAGCTGCCAAGAGGAGGCGTTCAGCCTCTTTGATCTCTTCGATCCTTCGGAATCCTATCCGCCCCATTCCTGAATCCACCTTGATATGGACCTTCAATCCTGAAAGATCAGCTTCTTCTCCAAGCAATTGATCCAACCAAGCAAGACTAGCCACCGTTAAGCGGATATCATGCTTTTTAGCTAGATTCACTGTTTCACTTGGCACAACTCCCAAAATTAAAATAGGGTGTTGCAAGCCTTCTTCACGGATTTCTATGGCTTCATCCATATTGGAAACACAAAAACCATCTACCTGAGGTGCCAATTTTTTGGTCACCGCAACGACCCCATGACCATAGGCGTTGGCCTTGACGACTGCATATTTCAAGGTTTGACTCGGAATATGCTCACTGACTTGTTGCACATTAAAGGCAATGGCATCCAAATCGACTTTTGCAACAGTTGGTCTATGTTTACTTGCTTTCATTTTCTTCCTCCAAAATGACACTGGTCGACACTAGGTCTCCCTTGTGACTGATCGAAACCCATACCTTCCCAGAAAAAGGAGACTTGGAAAAATAGGGAGCTCCGTGGGCATCATTTAAAATTTCTAACTCTTGAAAACCAACTGGTCCAATCCCTGTTCCCATTGCCTTTGAAAAGGCTTCTTTGGCGGACCATCGGCCCGTTAAATATTCCATTTTCCGTTTTCCAGACAATTCCTCAAAGCGCTCTCGCTCAGCCTCAGTTAAGACTTTTTCAGCGAATCGAGTATTCTTCTGATAGGCTTTTTCAATCGCAGCGATCGATTCGATATCGATGCCATGTCCTTTGATCATCTTGTTTTATCCTTATTTATTGTTTCAGTATCATTTTACTGACAAAAGAGAAGGGGCTAAAGAATCACTCCTTCCGCCCCTGCCTTTTACTTATTCATCGTTGCAATTTCTTTGACCAAGGCCTGTGTTTTTTCCCAACCCAGGCAAGGGTCTGTGATGGATTGACCATAAACCACTGGTTCATTTTGACGACCATCTTCTAGATAGGATTCAATCATGAAACCACGAACTAAAGTTGCCAAATCCTTGTTCCAAGCACGGTTCATCATAGTTTCTCTCACGATGCGTACTTGCTCTTCGAATTGTTTGCCAGAATTGTCATGGTTGGTATCCACCAGGATGAAGGGATGTTGTAAGCCCATTTCGCTATAGCGTTTTGCTGCCGCTAGCAAATCTTCATAATGGTAGTTTGGAATATTCTTACCACTTGCATCCAAGCCTCCACGAAGGATAGCATGAGCTAAAGGATTTCCTGATGTTTCCACTGCTTGGGCATTGAACAAAAAGTTTTGGGGATGTTGGGCTGCATAAATCGCATTGAACATGACAGAAAGATTTCCAGAAGTTGGATTCTTCATGCCTGTCGGAGCAGAGATCCCACTAGATACAAAGCGGTGCTCCTGGTCTTCAACTGAACGCGCTCCAATGGCATGATAAGAAATCAAATCCTCAACATACGGAAGACTTGCTGGATAAAGCAACTCATCCGCAGTTGTCAAACCAGTTTCTGTAATCACACGGTAGTGGAGATGTCGAACCGCTTTCAAACCATCCACAAAGCTTGGTGCTGCATGCGTATCTGGTTGGTGCATCAAGCCTTTATAGCCATCCCCATTGGTCCGAGGCTTAGCCGTATAGACCCGTATCACAATGAAAATCTGATCTTTGACTTGCTCTTGCAAGTCTGCCAAACGACGGGCATACTCCATCACAGCTTCTTCATTATCAGAAGAGCAAGGCCCGATCACAAGAAGGATCCGTTGGTCTTTTCCTTTGATAATCGCTTCCAATTCTCGATCACGCGCTTCTTTGCGCTCCAAGGCTGGACCTTCCAAGCGGTAAAGCGAAGTGATCTCTTGCTCATCAATCTTATTGCTCTTCGTAATGAATACCATACGGCCTCCTTATGCTACCTAGACCCATCCTCTTTCTATTTCAGAGGAGCTCTTAAAATTTACGTCCGTGACAGTTTTTAAATTTCTTACCTGAACCACAAGGGCATAAATCGTTGCGTTTCACTTGTGACAAGTCAATATCTGCTGGAATATCTTGTCGTTGCGCTGCAATGTTGCGAGTCGCAGTTGTTGAAATACTGTGTTCCGTACGTGGACGTTCTTGTTCGTGAATTTGGGCTTTCATCATGAGACGAGTCACATCAAATTCAATCGATCCGATCATATCGTTAAACATACGGAAACTTTCTGATTGGTATTCTACCACTGGGTTATTTTGCGCATATCCACGGAGTCCAACCGCATTTCGCAATTGATCCAGAGCATCGATATGGTCCGTCCACTTGCTGTCCACCACACGAAGGATCAAGACTTTTTGGAATTCTTGCACAGACTCTTCGTCACGCAATTTCGCTACTTGGCTAGCATAGATTTCTTCTGCACGTGCATACAAGTAATCGATGACTTCCTTGTCAGATTTTCCTTCAATATCGCTTGCAGAAATCGTATCTTCCGGAACCAAATTGTATTTGGCAAAGTTCAAAATCGCTTCGATACGTTCTTCCTTGCTTGAGTGGCTGGCTCCTTCAACAATCCGTTTGATGGTCCGTTTGATCATGGCCTTGATCTCAGGCGCCAAGTCACGGTTTGCTGTGATGACATCATAGCGTTCAGCGTAGATAATTTCCCGTTGTTCCCGCATCACGTCATCGTATTGAAGGACTTGTTTACGAGTATCGTAGTTGTTTCCTTCAACCCGTTTTTGTGCACCCTCTACCTGACGGGTGAACATGTTTGAACGGATGACCGATTCTTCTTCACTCAACTTGAAGCGATCAAGCACTGCTTTGATCCGTTCAGAACCGAAACGGCGCATCAATTCATCTTCAAGAGACAAGTAGAATTGAGATTCACCTGGATCCCCTTGACGTCCTGAACGTCCACGAAGCTGGTTATCGATCCGACGGCTTTCGTGGCGTTCTGTCCCGATGACACACAGTCCACCGAGTTCGCGAACACCTTCACCAAGCTTGATATCCGTACCACGTCCGGCCATGTTGGTCGCAATGGTAACAGCGCCACGTTGACCAGCGTTCATGATAATTTGCGCTTCTTTGTAGTGGTTTTTCGCATTCAAAACTTCGTGAGGAACACCTGCTTGAACCAACAATTGAGAAAGGTAATCACTGGTTTCAACGGCAACAGTACCCACGAGGACTGGTTGACCTTTTTCATGACGAGACTTCACATCTTCCACAACAGCCTTGAATTTTGATTTCAAGCTTGGGTAGAGAAGGTCTGGATGATCAATACGGGCAATCGGACGGTTGGTTGGAATTGGAATCACGCGAATGTTATAAATTTCACGGAATTCTTCTTCTTCGGTTTTCCCTGTCCCTGTCATCCCTGACAACTTCTTGTACATACGGAAGAGGTTTTGGTAAGTAATCGATGCAGATGTTTTAGTTTCTTCTTGGACTGGAACACCTTCTTTGGCTTCGATCGCTTGGTGAAGACCATCAGAATAACGACGTCCTTCCATGGTCCGTCCAGTAAATTGGTCGACGATCAAGATTTCTTGATCTTCGCTAACCACATAGTCGATATCCAAAATCATGATGTAGTTTGCACGAAGGGCATTGTCGATAAAGTGAGTCAAAGCTACGTTTTCAATATCGTACAAGTTTTCAAGATTAAAGTAGCTTTCTGCCTTGTCAATACCAGAATCAGACAAACCAATGGTTTTAGAGGGAACATCGATAATGTAATCATCCTCTGTCAAGGTTTTCACATAAGCATCAGCCATGTGATAGAGCTGACTCGTATCAGAAGATGTCTGACCAGAAACGATCAATGGAGTACGCGCTTCGTCAATCAAGATTGAGTCTACCTCATCGACCAAGGCGTAGTTCAATGGACGTTGAACCATGTTTTCTGCACGCACAACCATGTTGTCACGCAAATAGTCAAATCCGATCTCTGAGTTGGTTGAGTAAGTGATATCACAGAGGTAAGCTTCTTTTTTCTCAGCTGGAGATTTCGCTGCAAGGTTGATCCCTACTGAAAGGCCAAGCCATGAGTAAAGTTCTCCCATCTCTGTTGCATCCCGCTCTGTCAAGTATTCATTGACGGTAACAACGTGCACGCCTTTACCAGACAATGCATTCAAGTATACAGGCATGGTAGCTGTCAGGGTTTTTCCTTCCCCTGTACGCATCTCTGGAACGTCACCATGGTGAAGAACGATCCCCCCCATAACCTGTACCTTGTATGGGAACAAACCAAGTACCCGTTTCGCCCCTTCACGGACAACCGCAAAAGCCTCATACAAGAGATCATCCAAAGACTCACCGTCTTGGTAGCGTTGCTTAAACTCAACTGTTTTAGCTTTTAATTCGTCATCTGACAAAGCTGCCATTTGGTTTTCATAAGAAAATACCTTATCAGCCATTTTTTCCAGGCGTTTGATTTCGCCTCGATCATTTTCAATAATTGTTTTTAATAAATTTGCCATTTTTTTCCTTACTTTGAATCTTTTAAAATTTAAAACGTTCTTTTTATTCTAGCATTTTTTTAATATTTTTTCAAGATCAATGCTGTATCTTACAGGACATTTTAATAATTTTTTTCGTGTTGAAGGATTCAAAAAAATGCCTGCTTAAGCAGACATCTTTTCTTTGTTCGATGTTTATTCAGACAAATGGTAAGAATAGCTTGCTACAACCACTTCTTCATGCCAACGAAGAGCGTACTTCAATTTCAAACTCATCTGGTTGTGGAGAACATTTTGCCAATGTTTTTTAGGGATGAATTGAGGAACTAAGACTGTAACGGTATTCCCCTTTTTCTTAGCTTCCTCAGCTACTTTCGCAACAAATTCAACCGTTGGCTGGATAATATCCCGGTAACTCGTCATGATATTTTCAAAGCGAATATGAGGGAAATAATGCTTAAATTCTTCTGCTACCTCAGCATCTTTGACCTTGGTTTCTTCCGTTGAGACGTGCATGGCTACAACATCGTTTCCTAGGCTGTTTGCATAACTCATTGCTCCCACACTTACCTGGGTGACATTCCCAACAAGGACAATCACGGTATTTCCCGCATAACTTGTCTTTTCAATCTGACCTCCCAAGCGTAATTGGGCCGCAACTTTATCATAGTGATTACGGATGCTCAAGAACATCCAAAGCAAGAGACCAATGATAGGGAAGAAGGGCCAGATCTCACGCAAACGGAATAATAAGAGGATCAAGACAATCCCATAACAGATGGCTTCCCCCAGGATATTGGCAAGGGAATACTTAAGAAATCCTTTTTGATATTGGCGTTTCCAGTGGATCACCATCCCTGTTTGAGAAAGTGCAAAAGGAATGAAGACCCCAATGGTATAAAGCGGAATCAAGCTTTCTGTTTGTCCATCAAAAATCAAGAGCAAGACGATGGCACCAATCGCCAAGGTCAAAATCCCATTAGAATAGCCCAGACGATCCCCTTTTTCCATATACATGTGGGGCATGTATTTATTTTTAGCCATGTTAAAGGCCAACATTGGAAAGGCGGAGAAGCCAGTATTAGCCGCAACTGCCAAGATCAAGGCTGTTGATAATTGGAAGACATAAAAGAAGGCTTGTCCGACTGGGGAATTCCCTAAGATAGCTTGGGCCATTTGGGCTAGAGTCGTTACCCCTTTTGCCGGAACGACACCCACCCAGTAATTGAGGAAGGTAATCCCTGCAAACATGATCCCCAAAATCAAAGCCATAATGGTCAAGGTAGAGGCTGCATTCTTTGCTTTTGGTTTCTTAAAGAAAGGAACCGAATTGGAGATGGCTTCAACCCCTGTTAGTGAAGCCGATCCACTCGTAAAGGCCCGCAACAAGAGAATGACACTAACCCCTGAAATAGTTTGGCCCACATGAGCAGTCGCGTTATAAGCCAAATGACCTGTCAAAATTTGGATCACACCATAGCCGATCAAGGCAATAGTACTGACAATGAAAAGGTAGACCGGAATCATCAATGATGTGGCCGACTCGCGCAGTCCCCGAAGGTTCATCAACATCAAGATCAAGACCAACAAAATGGAAATGTGAAGATTATAAGGATGAAGAGATGGAATCGCTGACGTAATGGCATCTGCACCGGAAGACACAGATACTGCTACTGTCAGCATGTAGTCAACCAAGAGACTACCACCAGCGATCAAACCCGCTTTCGGAGACAAGTTCTCCGTAGTTACCATATAGGCTCCTCCCCCTTGGGGGTAGGCATGAATGACCTGGCGATAAGAAATCGTTAAACTGGCTAGGAGAACCAGGACCACAATCCCAATTGGAATGGACCACCAAATGGCTCCCGCTGAAACGGTCATCAAGACCAGGATAACTTGCTCTGGACCGTAGGCGATAGAAGAAAGCGCGTCACTGGAGAGCATGGCCAAGGCCTGCATTTTCCCAAGCAACCCGCCTTCACCTTCTGCACCAGATTTCAACGGACGGCCAATAAACCATTTTTTCAATGTTGAAAACATAAAAAACTCCTTGAAAAAAGTTCATGAGGCTGGGAATTCCCTGCCTCTTTTCATAAAACAGGGGTTATTCTACTCTTTTTTTCCAAGACTGTCAACCGAAATTGTGAAATTTTCATAAAGTTTTCATTGTGTTCATTCAACCTCTCTTAGATAAGTCAGCTTCTTTTCAAATTTATCCAAGCAAAAAACGAGGCTGGGACAAAAATCCTAGCCTCTCCATTATTTTTGGATTGTCGAGCAAGACGCAGTGGTTGAGTGGGCTCTACTACGCTGTTTTCATCAGTTTTTACAGTCCTACTCAACTGTGCGGAGGTGGGTCGACGAAATCGAATTCTAACGAATTACCGATTTCTGTCCCACTCTCTCTTTTTTATTTGGGTTGATGTGCCACATAGTGGGCAATGACATCCGAAGTGTACTGGGCTGTGCCAGCTCCAAACTTGTCGATGTTTTCCTTGAATTCTGGGTTATAGACATAGCCTTTGCCGATATGGCCAAAAACCTCTATAGAGCAGTCAAATCCATACGTTCGAATTGCTTCTAAAAGTTTAGCTGCCTGATTTTGATTTTCATTTGCGGATACGGATAGACCATCTTTGAGATTTTGCGCCAAAGTTTGAAAAACTTGGTTGAAGGCTTCCGTAGCCTCATCTTCACGCCCCTTTTGGCGCTCAAGCGCTTGGTCCATGACTTCTTGACCGTACTTCTCTACCGCCTCTTGCTGGTATTTTTGAGTATCTTGATAGCTAAATCCAGTGAATTTTTCCTCAATGGTCATTTTTCTTTCTCCTTTTTGTTCTTGAATGGTTTTTTGCAAGGTAGAAATCAAGGTATCCAGACGTTGTCTTTCTTGAGTCAAATAGTCCAACTGTTTGGTCAAATGGGGCAATAAGTTAGCTTTTTCTTCAGCTAAGAGTTCTGCTATTTGGTCTAAGGAAAATCCTAGATACTTGTAGTAGAGAATCACCTGTAATCGTTCTAAATCTTCTTGACTGTATGTCCGATAACCATTTTCAGATTTCACAGGAACGAGAAGTCCTATCTTGTCATAGTGGTGCAAGGTCTTGACAGAGACACCCGACAGCTCTGCAGCTTCTTTGATATGGTACATGATTTCCTCCTTGTACTCAATGAAAATCAAAGAGCAAACTAGGAAGCTAGCCGCAGGTTGCTCAAAGCACTGCTTTGAGGTTGTAGATAGAACTGACGAAGTCAGTAACATATATACGGTAAGGCGACGCTGACGTGGTTTGAATTTGATTTTCGAAGAGTATTACAAGGATAGTATAACCCCTCCCCTTAGGTCAGAGTCAAGGCTTAACATAAAAAAAGTTTTCAGATAAAAAAGGCTTGAGTTGTTTCACAACTTTTAACTCAAACCCTTTCTTTTTTATGGATGACTCACGATCAATTCTAAACCTTGCCCTTCCAAAGTCCAAGATTCAACATCGCTCGGTAAGATAAAGTGACTTCCTTTTCGAATAGGATAATCCTTTCCATCTACCGTCAATTTTCCTTCTCCGGCTAAGACGCTTAACAAGCTGTAATCAGCAGTCTTTTCAAAATCAGCTTTTCCAGTCAGTTCCCACTTATAAACGGTGAAGAAGTCACTTGCAACCAAGGTGGTCATTCGAAGATCATCGACAACAACTGTATCTGGATGACTATTTGCCGGCTCACCGATGTTTAACACATCAATCGATTTTTCCAAGTGAAGCTCCCGCAAGTTTCCTTGAGCATCCTTGCGGTCAAAATCATAAACCCGGTAGGTGGTGTCACTCGACTGTTGGGTTTCAAGAATCAAAATTCCAGAACCAATGGCGTGCATGGTCCCGCTTGGCACATAGAAGAAATCTCCAGCCTTGACTGGAACCTTTGTCAGCAAAGCATCCCAGTTCTTGTCCTCAATTTGCTGACGGAGTTCTTCTTTTGACTTGGCATTGTGCCCATAGATAATCTCAGATCCTTCATCAGCCGCAATCACATACCAACACTCAGTTTTTCCAAGTTCTCCTTCATGTTCCATTGCATAGGTATCATCTGGGTGCACCTGTACACTGAGCCAATCGTTGGCATCCAAAATCTTTGTTAATAAAGGAAAGACAGGCTCTTTACGATTACTGAATAATTCCCGGTGCTCTTGATAGAGCTGATCCAATCCCATTCCTTCGTATGGACCATTGGCTACTTTAGAAACACCATGTGGATGGGCTGAAATCGCCCAAAATTCACCGACATGGTCGCTCGGAATTTCGTAACCAAATTCTTCTTTCAGACGAGTTCCTCCCCAAATTTTTTCCTGCATGACTGAATGTAAAAATAATGGTTGTCCCATAATATCCTCCTCGCATTTCATGTTTCTATTATACAAAAAAAAGAAAGTTTTTGAAAGCCCTTCCCATTATTTTCCTCTCTCGCCAAAAACTTCATTTTTGTGTATAATGAAAGGGATGACACTAAAAGAAAATATTATCCAACTGGCGCATTCTATTGGGATTTCAAAAATTGGATTTACAACTGCTGATGACTTTGCTTATTTGGAAAAATCGCTCCGCTTGGCCGTTGAGGAAGGACGGAATTCTGGATTCGAGCATAAGAATATTGAAGAGCGCATCCAACCCAAATTAAGTCTCTCCTCCGCAAAGACCATCATCTCAATCGCTGTCGCCTACCCCCACAAACTCAAGCAACAACCTCAAAAAACAGCCTATAAAAGAGGAAAATTCACTCCAAACAGCTGGGGGTTAGACTACCATTATGTCCTTCAAGACAAGCTCAACCGCTTAGCTACTGGGATTGAAGAAATGACGCAGGATTTTGAATACAAGGGCATGGTCGATACTGGAGCATTGGTTGATACGGCTGTCGCCCAACGAGCAGGGATTGGCTTTATCGGAAAAAATGGCTTGGTCATTTCAAAAGAATACGGTTCTTACATGTTTCTGGGCGAATTGATTACCAACCTCGAAATCGAACCGGATCAGCCAGTCGACTATGGTTGTGGAGACTGTCGGCGTTGTTTAGATGCTTGCCCAACCTCCTGTTTAATCGGAGATGGCTCTATGAATGCCAAACGCTGTTTGTCCTTTCAAACTCAGGACAAGGGCATGATGGACCTAGAATTTCGCAAGAAAATTAAAACGGTCATCTATGGCTGTGACATCTGTCAGATTAGCTGCCCTTATAACAAAGGGCTAGATAATCCCTTAGCAACAGAAATCGATCCAGATCTGGCTCATCCAGAGTTGATTCCTTTTATCGAGCTGTCCAACGGACAATTTAAGGAAAAATTCGGGAACGTTGCTGGAAGCTGGCGAGGTAAGAATATCCTCCAACGCAATGCTATTATCGCACTAGCCAATGCCAATGACCGCTCGGCCATCCCTAAACTCCTGAACATCATCGAAACTTCACAAAATCAGATCCATATTGCAACGGCTATCTGGTCTTTAGGGCAACTGCTTCGTGAAGTCACGCCAGACCTTGTTGAGCTCTTATGGAATATCAAGAATCCGACCGATGCTATCATAGAAGAACGAACTGCTTTCTTTGAAAAATTCGGTGTTCGAGCTGATCCACAACTACAATGAAAAAACACTAAGGTTGTAACCTTAGTGTGAGGGCGTATACAAATTGCTATTTTATACAAATCTATTAACTTCTGTAAAAATAAAAAAATTATTCGTTAGAATTATTCAATCATCAACTGAAACTTTCCGACGTGAGAAAAGCTCTTGAAACTATTCAGTTTCAAGAGCTCGGGAGTTTTGAGAGTAAAACAGTTCGGGGAACTGTTTTAGCCAGAGTCCAAAAATTGAAAAGCGAAGGGGCTCAAAACTAAGTCATGGAACTTCTTCAAAGTTCGCTGACGTCCGTACTCACCTAAGGAAAGTTTCTAAAATGACTTTGTCATCAATCTGACACTAAGGTTGTAACCTTAGTGTTTTTTTAGTTCCTTCAAGAAATACCAGCTCCCCATTTCTACATGATTAAAGCTAATCACACTTGAATAGACTTCCTTGTAACCATTTTTCGTGTAAAAATAGACATTTCCTTTGGTATTGGTATAAAAGGCTAGTTTTTTTCCTTGGATCTCTTCCAAGAAAGGCTCAATTCCTTCTGTCATAAAGCGACTGCCATAGCCCTGGCGTTGGTGTTTAGGGGCGACTGCGAGAAGCATCAAATACCAATCAAAATCTACATTTTGCTCCAATTCCTTATCCGTGTCCTCCATAAATATCAAATAGGACAAGATATTCTTCAAGGAGATAAACTTGAGCAACCCGATTCCTCCATTCAAAAGATAGAGCCGAAAAGGAATCGGTCCCTTTTGCAACAAGGCAACTGCATAAATTTCAGTATTTTTTTCTGCTACAAGGCAAATATGGTGCTTAAAAAAATCCTTACTAAGATGCGTATCATTTTTTCAACAAAAACAGGGTATTGTTTCAGATCCCGAACCAAATCCTTGATAACTTTTAAAAATAGATAGTCCTCAAAGGCTGTACTGGCTACTCGAACCACCTGATCCAGATCTGCTTTTTCTGCTTTTCTGTACTTCATCTTCTCTCCTCATTCAAGTCCTCCTTCCAGTATACACTATCACTCGCTCTTGAACAAAGGTCAATTTTCAGAAATTTGTTCATTTAAAGTAGCAAAAAGAGTTCACCCCAGATGAGTCCTAATACCCACGCGGCGAAGACATCCTTAGGATAATGAACCCCTCCAAGAACTCGGACAAAAGCTAACAGAAGAGATAGGAGCATCGAGCACATTCCTAACAGAAGCGACAACTGACAGACACACATGGAGATAATGGTCGCCGAAAAAACATGTCGGCTGGGAAAGGAATGTCCGGATGAATTTTTTTCTAATAACGGTTGAAGTTCCCATTTCTCATAAGGTCTCGGAACATTAACCCAATGGCGAAAGATGCTTAACAAGACAAAGCCAGAAGCAGGAATCCAGATAAAAGGCCAGATTCCTCCAATCGAAGTTTTCTTTAAAAACAGCCAACAAAAGACTAGACTGTAGATGACTGGCATGGCGAACGTCAAGATTCGATTCATCCTTTGAAGGGCCTGCACACGATTTGGTTTTCTCGTAAAAGGCAAGGTTAGCCAACGATAAAATTTCGAATAATCTTGAAGATTGGGCATCATGTTGACCCTCCTGTCTTTCATCTTATTTTATACTACTAGTATACGCGATCCTAAGAAAGCCTGTCAAGCCAGGCTTCTGTTTTATCCTTTCTTTCTTATTATTCACATGATTCAGCTTCAAAATCTGATGATTTATCATTTTTCTGTCTCCAAGAAACGTCTTTTCAAATTTTTCCTGCAATAAAAAAAATAGGATGAAAGCACAAGGAAATGGCCTTCTATCCTATTTTTTCACTTTGTATGTTACGCCCTTTGTATCTTATTTTTACGCTACTTCTTCTGTGAATTGGCTATTATAGAGATCAGCATAGAAGCCATTTTGGCTCATGAGTTCTTGGTGGTTGCCTTGCTCGATAATATTTCCATCTTTCATCACGAGAATCAGATCCGCATTACGGATAGTGGACAAGCGATGGGCAATGACAAAGGAAGTTCGGCCTTCCATGAGTTTGTCCATGGCTTTTTGAATCAACTCTTCTGTACGGGTATCAACAGATGAGGTTGCTTCATCCAAGATGAGGAGCGGGGCGTCCTTCAAGAGGGCACGCGCAATGGTCAAGAGTTGCTTTTGACCAACAGACAAGGTCACTGAATCATCTAGCACGGTATCATAGCCATTCGGCAAGGTCCGGATAAAGTGATGGACCCCAACCGCTCGAGTTGCTGCTTCGACCTCTTCATCCGAAATATCGGTTTGATTGAAGACCAGGTTTTCCCGGATAGTCCCTTCAAAGAGCCAGGTATCTTGTAAGACCATCGAAAAGGCATCATGAACTTCTTCACGGCTCATGGCCTTGGTATCCACTCCATCGATAGCAATTTTACCAGCTTGAATATCGTAAAAACGCATCAAGAGATTGACCATGGTCGTCTTACCAGCACCTGTCGGACCAACAATAGCCACTTTTTGCCCAGGCTTCGCTTCAGCTGTAAAGTCATGGATAATGGTCTTATCTGGTGAATAGCCAAAACGAACATGCTCAAATTTGACATGACCTTTTGTTGCTTCCAATTGGCGTGTTTTTTGGGATTCATCTTCCATTTCTTCTTCGTCTAAGAATTCAAAGACACGCCCCATAGCAGCACTGGCTGATTGCAATTGGGTAATTCCTTGGGCCATTTGACCAATTGGTTGGGTAAAGATGCGGACATAGGTCATAAAGGCCACAATGGTTCCGATGGTAATATCCCCATTAATGGTGAGGACAGCCCCAACGATACAGACCATGACATAGCCGAAATTCCCTACAAACTGCATCAAGGGCATCATGATCCCAGAGAAGAATTGGGATTTCCACATGCTATGGTACAAATCTTGGTTGATGGTATCAAAATGATCTTTGGCCTGATGACGGCCATTATAGGAAATGACAACATTGTGGCCACTATAGATTTCTTCAACATAGCCTGAAACTTTGGCAAGATTATCTTGTTGCTGTTTAAACAAAGGCTGACTCTTAACCATAATGATGCTGGAAAGAGCAAAGCCGGCAAAGACGGATACAATCGCTGTGACAGCCAAGTGCCAGTCCGTCTTAAACATCATAAAGATGGAGCCAATTAATAAGACGATAGAGGAGACCATTTGAACCAAACTTTGGTTAAAGGATTGGGTCATCAAATCCACGTCATTGGTCACACGAGACAAGGTATCTCCTTGTTCATGACTATCAAAATATTGGAGGGGTACGCGATTGATCTTTTCAGCGATGGCATTGCGCAAGCGTTCTGCAAAGCGCTGAATCATCGTTGAGATAATGAAGCTACTGCTGTAGGACACCAGTGCTCCAACTCCATAAAGAATGGCTAAGGTCAGGGCAATCGAAGTGATCTTGTCAATATCAATGGCGCCTCCCATCCCTTTTGTGATGGTATCCGTGATTTCTTTTAACTTATCCGGTCCAATAACCGTGATAATACTCGATACGATCGAAAAGAGGATAGCAATTCCAAAAAATAGGTGGAAGCCCTTCAAATAGGGAGAAAGTTGACTCCAAAGGGACGATTCTTGTTTTGTTTTATGCATGTTCCAACTCCTCCTTAGACAATTGTGAATAGGCAATTTCTTGATAGACTTCATTGGTCGCAAGCAATTCCTTGTGTGTTCCTTGACCGACGACCTTTCCTTGATCCAAGACCAAGATCAAATCTGCATCCATAATGGTCGAAATCCGTTGGGCAACAATCAAATTAGTCGTATCTGCCAACTCTTCTTTTAGGGCTTGTCGCAGAATCTGATCCGTTTTGTAATCCAGGGCTGAGAAGGAATCATCAAAGATGAGGATCTCGGGCTTGCGTGCCAGAGCACGCGCAATGGCCAAGCGTTGCCGTTGACCGCCAGAGAAGTTGCTTCCTCCTTGCGCTACTTCTGTATCCAAGCCCTTCTCTTTTGCGGCAACAAACTCTTTGGCTTGGGCCAATTCAAGAGCTTTCCAGATGGCTTCATCCTCTAATTTTCCTTGACTACTTTCTCCAAATTCCATATTGGAGCGAATCGTGCCACTAAAGAGCACCGCTTTTTGGGGGATATAGCCGACTTTATTGTTCAATTCTTGGTAGCTATAATCCTTGACATTCACCCCATCCACTAAGATCTTTCCTTCTGTCGCATCGTAGAAGCGCGGAATCAAGTTGACCAAAGTGGATTTCCCAGAACCGGTTGATCCGATGAAGGCTACGGTTTGTCCTTTCTGAGCTGAGAAGGTCACATGTTCAATCACAGCACGGGAAGTCCGTCCATATCGGAAGGAAACATCTTGAAATTCAACGGTACCCTCTTGGCCTGTTGTTTCTTTTAACTCACTTGGGAAGGCTACAGACGGCTCTAAAGCTAAGACCTGGTTGATTCGTTTGGCAGATACCAAGGCACGAGGAAGAATAATCAAGATGGCCACCATCATCATAAAGCCAACGACAACCTGCATGGCGTAAGAGGAGAAGGTGATCATATCGGAGAAGACCTTGGTCCGATCCGCTAATGCAGGACTGGTGAGGATCTCTGTAGGATCTTTTGGCATAGCGATATCATTGATCAAGTGCGCCCCAATCCAGTAGATAGCAAGGGTCAAGCCACTTGATACCACTGTCATGACAGGGTTCATCAGAGACATCAAACGATAAACAAAGAGATTTAGACGGGTTAAGCCCTTGTTTTCAGCCTGGAATTTCTCATTTTGATATGCTTCCGCATTGTAGGCGCGAACGACCCGCACCCCTGTCAAACTCTCCCGTGTCGTCGCATTCAAAGCATCGGTCAAACCTTGAACCTTTTGCTGGCGCGGAAAGGCAATCAGAACCAGAACAGATAGCAGAATCAAGACCATCAAGACCGCAATCCCAACAGACGTTGTCCAAGCATCGCTCTTGCCCCAAATCTTGGTCAAAGCCCAAATTGCCATAATGGGACCACGCGTCACGACTTGCATCCCCATCACAATCATGATTTGCAATTGAGTCAAATCGTTGGTCGTCCGGGTCAAGAAAGAGGGAACAGAGAATTTCTTGATCTCGGCATCAGAGTAATCCATCACTTGATGGAAAATCTCTCCTCGAAGCCGCGTCGTAAAGCTGGCAGCGACTCTTGAAGCCAAAAAGCCTACAAAAACTGCCATCAAAAAGCTTCCAAAAGAGAAGAGCAACATCTTGCTTCCCGGATCCATAATATCAGAAACCTTAGTCCCATCCTTGGCTAAGAGGGTCGTGATATCGGATAAGTATTCAGGAGTCTTTAAATCCATCCAAACAGCCAGACAGATAAAGACCGTACTAAGGGCAATCATGCCCCATTCTTTGGCGGTTAACCGTCGAAATATATTGATCATTCCTCGCTCCTTTTTTTCATATTCTCATAAAATTGATGCATGACCTTGAAAAAGATGGCCAATTCTTCTTCTGATACACCAGCCATCATCTTCTGGTCCACTTTCTCAAAGAATTGTTTCATGTCATTCAACTTGTTTTTCACACTGTCTGTTAGGTAGATATACTTGGCCCGTTTATCGGTCGGACTAGGCTCTAAATAAATAAAGCCATTTTTCTCCATCCGCTTGATCAGGTTACTCGTCACTGATTTTGCGATATGAAGTTCCTGCTCAACATCCCGAATCAAGGTCACTTTTCCCTCCTTTTCACGATGAGATAAGAAGCTCAATACCTGACCTTGTGGTCCTGCGCTAAATTCAAGCCCCTGCTTCTTGGCCTCTCTTTCTACCATGAGGTGAATGAGATGGCCGATCTTTTTAAATTCTAGTAAAGGTTTGTCCATCATTTCCTCCAAATAGTTCTCTTGAGAACTATAAAGTTACTATGAGAACTATTTTAACACAAAAAAGATCCCTGTCAAGAAAAAAGTTTCCATAAGAACTAAAAAATGGAGCCGAATCGACTCCATCCATCACCTTTAGATAATAATGCCTTCTAGATGATCCATTTCATGCTGACAGATCTGGGCTGGAAAACCTGACAAATGAATTGTTTTTGCTTTCCAATTCACATCTCGATAGGCCACTGAAATATCCTCATAACGAGTGGTCGGCCGACTCCCCACCAAGGACAAGCATCCTTCCTCTGTTTGGTAAGGCTTTTTCTTTTCAAGGAGAACCGGATTAAACAGGACCAGATTTTCACTCCCCATTCGAATGATAATCGCCCGTTTTTTCACCCCGATCATATTAGCCGCTAAACCAACACACTCAAGGAGATGAGCATTTAAGGTGTCCTGCAAATCCAAAGCCAAGGTGCGATCCTCAGGTGTCGCTTCTTCTGACTTTTGACCCAAGAATAAGACATCTTTTACAATATTCTTTTTCATTCCTTCCTCACTTCTTGATAGATAGAC